>CAYRNC010000007.1:0-22084 GCA_964425645.1 uncultured Oscillospiraceae bacterium
AGAGCAGCTGATTCGTAATCAGCCGACCGAGAGTTCGAATCTCTCTGCCAGCTCCAAACAAAAATTTATCCTGTGTTATTTTTCAATCACAGGATTTTTATTGCCCAAAATCCGTTGACAATCGACCAACACGGCAACAAAAGATCTGATTATAGCATATCTTCTTTCCGGTACGTTCAATCGCCTGTTTCTGTATGCAGAATAATTTCCCCATTGTCGTCTACTGCAAACAACACATCATAGGCGGTATTAACACCATCATACCCCGGAAATGAAGGAGTATATTTTTTCTCTGCACACAGTTTAAGCAGGTCATGTTCAGCTATACCGCATTTTTTTAAGTATTCCCTTGCTGTTATGATATTACCCGTACTGCAATCGTAATAGATGATCAAATACCCGCTTCCACCACCTGCCTCAAACAAATATCCTTCAGATTTAATCACCAGTGCAGCTGCATTGTTGTAATTGTAAACTTTATAGTCCATGGCTGCAAAACCCAAAAGATCAACTTCGGCCAGAACCTTCACATTTCCTTTGTTCAGCTCTTCGGCTATCTTAGCTGTATAGGGGCTGAAATTTGCTATCATCCTGTTGATTTTGGCTGAATCGGGTATCTTAGAGCCTACACCAGGAACATTTATATTGACTTTGATCAGCCTTGCCTCCCCCACTAATAGATCCTCATCTTTATAATCAGGAAGCACATCTATAACATCAAATTCACCCTTGTAAGATGATATGGTTTTGACATCTAAGGCTGATGGCTTATTATTTAAATTAGAAACGGGTTTAGAAAGCTTAAAAGCAGTATCATAGCGGCTGTATTCATAGCTTGAAGCGATATCCATGGATATAACCGCCCCATTTTTCACGATATACACCAGATCTTTATTCGTATAATAAGCAGGGTCTTTATAGATATAGGCCTTCGTTGGCTTCGACATATTTATTACAGAGTGTGTATCGGGGTTTACTTTGTCTGTAACATAAAGATCATGGGGATAGGTGGCAACGAGCTCTTGCTCATTCATCCAAATATGTCCTCTTACGGAGCCGATATTTGCATCCCCAACATAGTCGGTTCCCACATAAATGACATTTTCAAAACCGATCTTCCAGTCTTTTTCACCCCAGTATTGGGCTTTGAGGACAAAGCGTTTATAACCCGCACCATCTGAAAAGGTGTAGACTTTAGTATAATCCCCCTCCGGCATTTTATTGTCCTCAAAGCTGACCTTGAGATTGGGCATCGAAAATCTTTGGAAATACCGGAGTCGGCTGATCAAGTGCAAAAAGGTGGGATTCGTATTTATTTGACTCGTCATCGAAATAGGTTACAACTATGCTGTACTCATCGTTTATATCCTCTGCAGAATCTGAAATCGGCAATCCATCATATCCGTTATATATGATGCCGCCGATACTTGCCAGCTCGCCTTCGGTAAAATAATCCCGGGCACCTTGAGTTATATCTACCTCGGCGAACGATAAACGTACAATTCCGCCATCGTAAAGCTTGGTAAAGGTGGCTGCAGCCATAAGTTTTGAATCTTCGGTGTAGTAAATATACGGTACATCAAAATTGTATATTCGCACACCCCCGTTCTCAGCCTTTTTATAATATTCATTTAAGTATAGCTGAAGCCAGGCCCGGTAGTTTTCCGAGTGGGGAAAATCAACGGTGGCAATGGATTCTACAATATTATTCGCTATATTATAGTTTGCAGCCCAAATAATTTCGTCTGTATCCCGGCCGTAGTCATATTTTCCGGTTATACGTATTGAAATCAAATTTTCCCCGGCTAAAATACAGCTTATTTCTACCTTGTAACCTGACCCCTTAGAAGATTCTTTTATTAAATCTGCGAAGCGGTCAATATTCTTATTTGCACTATGAACGTCAGCGCTGTATGGTTCATTAATCAGATATGGCAGATCCACGGTATACGCTTTGCCTTCGTAAAAGCCGCTGACCGCCTTAAACTCTATGTATTTTGCCAATTCTGCGTTTGCATCGGCCTGAGCGCCCCTACAAGATGCCGTGACTGATACTAAAAAGCATAACAGAAGAACAAATAACAGTTTTCTCCTCATAGCAGCCACCCCCTATGTTTTGATCCCGAAATCATCTGCTCACTGTTTATTATACTAAATCAGTTTAGGAAAGGCGACATATATCCAGCAGATGGATTATTATCATTAATGCGATCACATATCTGATCTGTAACCGGGCAATAAAAAATCAAATCGCGATCCTAGGACATACGGTTAAAGTTAAAAATATCCTGAAACGCTGTTCGTATCGGCTAAAGACGGCAAAGGCCTTTGTTCAGATGCATTGGCGTATTTTTAGCCATAAAGGAATCGAAGATATTATAAATAGATACCATGGTCTCCTGCTTAATGGTACCCATAGTTACCGTTAGATATGGCAAAGCCGCGGCTTAGCCGCTATCACGCCGGGCCGGGAAAATGCTTATAGGCCGTGTTTCCTTTTGCCGTGAGTTCAAATCCTTTTATCCTTGACATATTCTTGCCTGTAGGGGGATTTGAACCGAGTCAATTGTTTACAAATCAATTGTCCTACCCCTACCCATCTCGATATTTAATATTAAGAACCGAACTACCGACAAAGATGTTTATTTTATAACATCATAAGAACAGCCGTCAAAGGATAAATCGAAATTGCAGATACTGTTAAGTTGGCAATAATCACAAGCTGTTTCATTACCCGATTTTTTCGGCCTGATGTCAATGGTACCTGATGCCAAAGAATCGCAAAGCGATGTGATTGTTCGGTCCACTTCATCGTAAAACGATTGAAATTCTTTTTGTGATAGAAGCTTCCCGTCCGAAGTGCCTTTTATGTTTCCGTCTTTGCTTTTATATAAAGGTAGAATGCGTGAATAACCGGTGAAGCTCCCGTCAACAGCCTTTATGATCTTAGGATCATCCAGCAAAACTCCATCCATCCTGAATACTTTTTCCAGCTCGGAAACAAGTTTTTTCTCCTGCTCATCCGGGGCTAAACCGGTAACGTTGATTGATGGTTCCCGGATTTCGAAATAGAACACCCCTGCCGGATTTATTTCGCCTTCCGGTTTCAGCCCCCCTAAAGCAGCCCTCAGATAGAGCATGAGCTGAAGACGGTAACCGCTTTTTGCCTCTTCAAGATCAAAGCGCCCGCTGCCGGATTTATAATCTATCACCTTTACGAAATTGCCATCCAATACATCTATCCGGTCAATTATTCCTTCAATATAAAAAATTCTTCCCCCCGCATTGATTTCAATGGCCGGAAAGGCTCTTCCGTCGCCAAAGTATTCTTCAAAAAACATCTTCCTAATTTTGCCTTGCCGCACCTGCTCTATCATAGCAAACGCAGCCCTTTTGCAGACATCTCTTATTCGTTTTTCCCGATATTTTTCTTCCTGTCCCGAAAGAAGCATTCCCTCCTTGTAGTCCTTTGAAATCCGGTCCATAATGGCATCCACCTTTTCATCGCACTGCTCCTTAGTAAGCGACATAAAAGGCGACATTTCATCTGTAATTTCCATTCCGGGGACTGAAAGATTGTCGGCAAGCCGCATCAGACATTCGTGATATATTTCTCCCGCTTCTCTGCTCGCCACCTCGAAAATACGCCTTTCCTTGGGAACAAGTCCGTACAGAACCAAATGTGAAAAAGGACAGCGCCCAAATCTCTCAAGCCTGGAAGGTGAAAGAGTGAGCCTCCTTTTTGCATCCTTTTTATACAATGCTTCCACTATTTCGGGTTTCAGTCGATCCGTTTCATTTATATGGAACAGACCCTTTCTGATCCCCTCCATTCTTTGATCCCTATTCTCCCGATACCAATTGAATGCAGCCTTAAAATAAGGAGAAAGGGGCTCATCACCGGACCTGGCTTTTCTCAGCGCTTCAACAAGGTGGACCAAAGTACTTTCTTGACTACCTATCAATTCCATAGACTCATCCCTGTTATGGATGTCCTTTTCCAGGGGGGCTTCGGGAAACATCTGCTTTAACTGATTAAATACCAAAGAGGGACGCAGTTCCCTACCTTCTTCATCCGAGGCAGAGTAGCTTAAATACAGATATCTTTCGGGCTTTGAAAGATTTCTGTATATCGACAGACGTTCCTCCATGATGCGGAAATCGTCATCTTTGCAGATGTCAAGATGAAGAAGCAAGGCCCTTTCATCCCTGTTCAAAAGATCATCGTCCACGGAATCTTTTGGTAAAACTCCATCATTTACCCCTATAACTATTAATGCTTTGACCTTTCCCACCCTGGTCCTTTGCATCGTTCCCACAACGACCTGATCAATTGTCGAGGGTATCAAACCTAGTTCAAGCGAGGAAAACCCTGATTTTAACATTGCCAAAAAATCCTGCACCGATATTTCAAGACCGCCCGCAAGTTCGGTCATCTGTTCAAAAAGACCAAGCAATCCTTCCCATATCTGGGACATTTCCAATGAAGCCTCATATTCCCCCTGTTCGTTAAGGTGTTCGGAATATGAAGAAACCTTTGCGGGCAGATCTGCTTTATCCTCCAGAAAAGACCGAAGAGCACTGACTTTTTCATTGACTGTGGTTGCCTTTGAAAGCATCCTTTCCAGCCCAAAGATAAAATCTACAGCCGTGCGTCGGCTTTCTTCAACAAGTCTTAATGCTTCTTCACCCAAATCATTAACACCGTAGCGAAATTCCTTTTTCCATCGGCTTCCCCTTATTTTATAGCTAATTGCATAGTTCTCAAGGTCTTCGCATGCCTCCATGGGAAGTGGAGACAAACCTGTTTTCAGGACAAGAAAAACATCCTCGGTGTTCCAGTCTTCCGATATGGCAGACAAAAGAGATGAAACAAAAAGTATGATCGGATTATGCATTACACTGCGCCTGTGATCCATAAAAAAATGGATTCCATATTCTTCAAAGACCCTTTTAATGTGCTGCCCTCTTCCCTCCAGATCGTTGCATATCACGGCTATATCCCTGTATCTGAGTCCTTTTTCTCTTACCAGGAAGGATACATAGGCAGCCGCTGTTTCCACCTCGGCATGAAAATTTGCAGCGCTGCAAAGCACCGGTCCCTTTACGTCATTCATAGAAGAAAAAGGCTTCGGAGGACAGGCAAATATCTGTTGCTCTACATGTGCAATTACAGGATTAATCTGATGATTCGATTTTATAATGGGTATGACTGAAACACCGGCACCGTGTGCAGCCTCAGACAATTTGTCCATCATCCTGTCGGTAAGCTTAAAAAGACCTCTTTCGTCATCTGACCTGTCACAGGTTAAAATTACACTGACACCTTTGGTTTTATGGGCCAACTCCCCTATGATTGATATGGACTTCGGAGTAAAATAATCAAATCCGTATATAAAAAATTCCGATTCCTTGGCCAAAAAGGAGCACGAAAGCTTTGATATGAAAAAATCGAGGTGATCCTCGTTATCGATATAGCAATCCTTAAGATATTCTTGATATCTGCGATATATTCTGTTAATATCAAAAAGTTTCCGATAAAGAAGGCTGTTTTCATCGCCTTTTGATAAAATATCCGAAAGACGGTCTGCATCGGTGTTGTGCTGCTTTATCTCTGAGATCAGGTTGTTCATTTTATCGATGAAAGCAGGCGCCGATCCCATCCCTTTAAAAACGCGGAGATTCTCATTTTCTTCGTCTAAAACCTTCCACAGCAGCATATGCCGTCCATTGCGATCAATAGGAGTGCGCATGTTACCGCCGGTCTCGCTTAAAACCCTTTCCACCAGCCGATTCTGTGAAAGGATCTCCAAATCCATAAGACCCCTAACCCCCAGCAGCGACAGAGCACTCCTTTCCGCTTCCAGAGTGTATTGATCGGGAACCAACAGCACAACCTTTTTCGGCTCATCTTTTTTACCCAAATCTGAAAGACGGGCAGCGATCAGGTTAAATAGGAAGCCTTCTTTATCGACATTCTCTTTGCCATAATAAATGCGGAGCATATGTATTTCTCCATTGAAAGGACTTTTATTAGCCGCAATAACCTACAGGCACCGCTCCTTTGGTGGCATCGATGACAGCCTTCGCCTTATTCTCGTCAAACCACCGGCACATCTCAATGAAAACGACGCCCTCATTTACCATTTTAATAGCCGCCATACAGGCCGATTCTAAGCTGTTTACACAAGCCACCTTGGTGTTCATTTCATCGCTCTCCATATGTATCCACCCAGTATCGGCAACGGAGGTGTCCGCCAAAATTATACCGTATTCCTCCAAAGACTCCATGGCTTCCATTCTTTCGCTGTCCTTTAAACTGTATTTTGCATATCGAACATCAGCCTTACAATCCGTAGCCAAACAAATTTTTTTAGCTTTTTTCTCATCAAAGTCACCGCAAAGATCGATTTCAAAAAAGCCTTCTGAGGAAAGCTCTTTCGCCAATTCCTCTGCCATCTTCATAGAGTGCACCCCTGCAATAAAATAGTGATTGCTTTCGTTTTCATGAATCCCTGCATAGGTATCCGGCGATAAAGTTCTTGAATTCATGATAAAGGCATACTTAAACTTATCCATCCGAAAATCCTCCTCCATTTTGCCCGTTTAACAGGCTTAATAAATCCTCCGGCTTTTCTATGATATGGTCGGGCCCTTTTGGGCCTTCAATCTCATCCTTAGATAAAGTGATCTGCCATCCGACTAAAACAGATCTTATGCCTGCATTTTTTGCACAAAGTATATCGTTGATGCTGTCTCCCAGCATGAGCGACCCCTCAGGGTGGGCGGAAAGTTTACGCAAAGCAATAAATAAAGGTTCAGGATCGGGTTTATGTTTGTTCGTATCATCACAGGTAATAACGCAGTCAAAATAGGAATCCAAATCGAAGCGTTTTAAACCTTCAAAAGTGCTTTCCTTAGGTCTTGAAGTCACAAGTCCCGTTATATAGTTTCTGTTTTTTAATTCCTTGATAAGGTCTACCATACCTGGGAAAGGTGCAATCATATCCTTATAGTATTTCTTGAGATGACTTCTGTATATATTTACACCTTCCTCAGCAGTCAACTGAGGTAGAACCTGCTCCATAGTAATCATCAAAGGCTCACCAAACGTGCGCACTATTTCCTCCACGGGGCGCTCCCTGCCCTCGACGGTTCTGAATGTATGCTGCCAGCATTGGATTATGAGCTCGTTCGTATTCATAATGGTCCCATCGAAATCAAAAAGTACAGTATTTATTCTATTTTTCATTGTAAACCCGCCATTCTACTTTTGCTTCAGCTTTTCATTTATCAAATAATCCAGTTCGCCGTCCATTACCGCATGAACGTTTCCAACTTCCGCGTTGGTTCTGTGATCCTTGACCAGGCTGTAAGGATGGAACACATAGGACCGAATCTGATTACCCCAACTGATTTGGCTGTAATCACCCTTAAGCTCATCAATTTTGCTCTTATGCTCCTGCTCCGCCAGCTCCAATAACCTGGATTTCAAAATCCTCATTGCTACCTCCCGATTTTGATGCTGTGATCGCTCATTTTGGCAGGAAACAACTATATTTGTAGGTATATGAGTAATGCGTATGGCAGAATCAGTCTTGTTAACATGCTGGCCGCCCGCCCCGCTTGAGCGAAAGGTATCGATCCTGAGATCATCAGGATCTATATCGACTTCTATATCGTCATCTATTTCAGGCATCACATCAACGGAAGCAAAAGAAGTATGGCGTCTGCCCGAAGAATCGTAAGGTGAGATGCGAACAATTCTGTGTATCCCTTTTTCGTTTTTCAAATATCCATAAGCATAATCCCCGGAGATCAGAACTGTAGCATTTTTGATCCCGCCCTCCGTATCGTTTTGTAGATCAAGAATGACAATTTTATAATCCTTGGATTCCGCCCAGCGCATGTACATCCTTAAAAGCATCATGGCCCAGTCTTGAGCATCAAGTCCGCCGCTTCCCGAGTGAACAGAAAGTATGGCATTTCTTCCGTCATATTCCCCTTTAAAGAGGGTCCTGATCCTCATCTGCTCTGCATGGTTTTTATAAGAAGCATAGGCCGACAGAATTTCGGGAATCAAAGATTTGTCATCCTCTTCTTCAGCCAGGGTAATCAACACTGAAATATCTTCATACTCGCTTAGCAAATCACCGTATTGTTTCAATTTCGATTCTAGACTTTTCTTTTCTTTCAGAAGCTTCTTGGCTTTCTCATGATCATCCCAAAAACCATTTGCCCCCATCTTTTTATCTATTATGCTTAGCGATTCCTTCAGCCCAACCAGGTCAAAGAGACTCACCCAGTTCTCTAAATTTTTCACCCTCTTCTGATAAATCGTAACGAATTTGTTCTAATTCGATCATTTGATCACATCCTTTCTAATTCTGATCCATCATATTGGATCCGCAGCACTTCTTATATTTTTTCCCGCTTCCACAGGGACATGGATCGTTTCTTCCCACAGTAACACCCTTTCGAACTGTTTCCTGTTTTACCGCAACAGCCGGTTTTGGTGCAGCTTCAGGTATAGAAGATTCCTCGCCTGAAGAGGGAAGGCCGGACAGAGCATCGTATTCTTCCTTTTTCCCTTCACCAAGCGATATAACCTGCCTACGCTTTGTCTGGGTCTGAAGCGTTACATTGAAGCAGAATTTAACCGTATCATCCTTAATGGATTTTATCATCAGTTCGAACATATCAAAGCCTTCGTTTGCATAGGCACTAGCCGGATCCTGCTGCCCTAGTGCCCGAAGTCCGATACCGTGGCGAAGCTGATCCATGGCATCGATATGATCCATCCATTTGTTATCCACAACCCTAAGCAATATCATTCGCTCAAGCTCTCGCATGCGTTCTGTCCCTATTTCCTCTTCCTTGGCCTTATAGACTTTATCAAATAGGGTTAATGCATCTTCCATTAGCTGCTGTCTGGAAAGATCGTTGATTTCCTCTTCCCTATATCCATATCCGGGAAATTCAGCGCATACACGGCGAAGTGCGGTTTCCAGACCCTTAAGGTCCCATTCTTCAGGATATTTGGATGCATTGGTGCAGTAATCTACATGCTCTTCTATGATCTCTTCCGCCATGGACATAATATGATCCCTGAGATCTTCCCCGTGAAGAACCCTGCGCCTTTCCCTGTAAATAATCTCCCTTTGTTTGTTCATCACATCATCGTACTGCAAAACGTACTTTCGAATGGAAAAGTTCCTTCCTTCCACTCTTTTTTGTGCATTTTCGATGGATTTTGTGAGCATACCTGCTTCAAGGGGAACATCCTCAGTCATTCCTAATTTTCCCACGATACCTTGGATGCGCTCGCCCCCGAAAAGCCGCATGAGCTCATCTTCAAGGGAAATGAAAAACTGGGTACAGCCGGGATCTCCCTGACGCCCTGAACGTCCTCTCAGCTGATTATCTATCCTGCGGGATTCATGGCGTTCGGTCCCGACAATATAAAGGCCGCCCAGATCAACAACCTTTTGCCTTTCCTCCGGCGTACAGTCTCT
Organism: uncultured Oscillospiraceae bacterium; assembly: GCA_964425645.1. GTDB lineage: Bacteria > Bacillota > Clostridia > Peptostreptococcales > Anaerovoracaceae > CAYRNC01. Next base: position 9,516 of record CAYRNC010000007.1, read on the forward strand.
GCCGCCCAATATGATGTCCGTTCCGCGGCCTGCCATATTCGTTGCAATGGTTACCATTCCATACCTGCCGGCTTCCGCTACGATCTCTGCTTCCCTTTCATGCTGCTTAGCATTTAAAACATTGTGCTTAACACCCCTTCTTTTCAGAACATTGCTGATAATCTCGGACCTCTCTATGGATATTGTGCCTACAAGCACAGGCTGCCCTTTTTCGTTGCATTGAACAATTTGATCGGCTATAGCGGCAAACTTACCCCTTTCGGAGCTGTAGATGGAATCATCCATATCGACCCTCGTTACAGGCATATTTGTCGGAATCGATACAACATCCATGTTGTAAATATCCCGAAACTCCTCCTCTTCGGTCTTAGCCGTACCTGTCATACCCGCCAATTTTGAGTACATTCGGAAATAGTTTTGCAGTGTGATGGTGGCCAGGGTTTTCGATTCCTCCCGAATCGATAACCTTTCCTTAGCCTCTATAGCCTGATGAAGACCTTCGCTATAGCGCCTTCCAAACATCAGCCTCCCGGTAAATTCATCTACAATTACGACTTCGCCGTCCTTGATTATATAATCAACATCCCGTTTCATGAGATTATGGGCTTTCAGCGCCTGCATAATATGGTGATTAATTTCCATGTTCTCGGGATCAGAAAAATTATCTACCCTAAACAGCTTTTCGCATTTTGTAACACCCTGTTCCGTTAAAGAGACACTTTTCTCTTTTTCCTCTACCGTAAAATCAAAATCCTTTGTAAAGTTGGCTACATATCTGTTGGCGACTATATATAAATCAGTGGATTTATCTCCCTGCCCCGAAATGATCAAGGGCGTCCTCGCCTCATCAATCAGGATGCTGTCCACCTCATCAACTATTGCAAAATGAAGATCCCTCTGCATCATATCTTCTTCATATATGACCATATTATCCCTGAGATAGTCAAAGCCGAATTCGTTATTTGTGCCGTAAGTTATATCGGCTTCATAGGCGGCCTTACGATCAGACCCGGTTACCCCGTGAATAACGCAGCCCACCGAAAGGCCGAGAAAGTTATATATCTGTCCCATCCATTCCATATCGCGCTTTGCAAGGTAATCGTTTACGGTAACAACATGAACACCCTTTCCTTCCAAAGCATTAAGATAAGCAGGAAGTGTCGCAACCAAAGTCTTTCCTTCACCTGTCTTCATTTCGGCTATTCTGCCCTGATGAAGTACAATGCCCCCGATTAATTGTACTTTGAAATGCTTCATCGAAAGAACACGTCTGGCGGCCTCTCTGACCGCCGCAAAAGCAGAAGGAAGAATATCATCAAGAGTCTCTCCCGAGTTTAGCCTTTCTTTAAACACAGCTGTCATTGAGGCCAGCTCATCATCGGATTTAGTTAGCATTGAAGGCTCCAGGGCCTCTATCTGATCGGCGATTTTCTCAAGTTTTTTTATTTCCTTTGCATTAAGATCCCCGAAAACCTTTTCCAAAAACCCCATATATCTGTCCTCTCTGTTCTAAGGTTAGCACATAGTATTTACTTCATATTTTATGCCGATGCGGCTGAATAATCAAGCTTCCGCACAACATTTCAATTCGTTTGGCGGACGTTAAATTATAACACAATAATTAAATAAGCGCAAAAGTTCGACGGGTACGACATACCCGGTTCAGATTACAACATAAAATGTAACAATAAAACTCCTAAAGAAAAAAGCACGAAAATAGTTAAGATATTTTTCAATCTTTGTCTTCATCAAACAATATGAAAGCATCATAAATCGCCCGAATTGCCTTTTCGAAATCAGTATTTTTTACACCCACTATTATATTCATTTCGCTTGACCCTTGGTCTATCAGACGCACATTAACCCCCGCTTCATAAAGAGCACTGAATAAAGTAGCCGATACACCGAGTCTTTTGTTCATGCCCCTTCCTACGGTGGCAATCAGGGCCATATCCTCATAAACATCGATATTGTCAGGCAAAAGACGCCTCTCCATTTCTTCTAGAATATCCTCAAGCTTACCATTGATTTTTTTTCTGGAAATGACGAGGGAGATTGTGTCAATCCCGCTTGGCAGATGTTCTACCGGGGTCCCGTAGTCCTCCAAAATGCTGAGGCATCGGCGCACGAAACCGGGCTCTGCTGACATCATATTCTTGTAAATCCCAATAACGATAAAATCCTTACTACCGGCTATACCGGTTATAACTTTGTCAGGATCATCTTTATCAATATCTGATACGATCGTTGTTCCCGGATGATCGGGTTCATTCGTGTTTCGTATATTAATAGGAATATTGCTGACCCGCACCGGATATATGGCATCCTCATGCATGACCGATGCTCCCATGTAGGATAGTTCCCGAAGCTCCATATAGGAAATAGTTTCGATAGGTTTTGGATTCTTTACCACCCTTGGATCCGCTACCAAAAAACCGGAAACATCGGTCCAATTCTCATATATGTCGGCATGCACGGCCCTGGCAACCAAAGCGCCTGTAATATCGGAGCCCCCTCTGGAAAAAGTTTTTATATCGCCGTTTTCTACGCTCCCGTAAAATCCGGGAACCACAGCTCTTTCGTGCTTGCCCAATTCTTCTTTCAGTTTTTTATCGGTCAGTTCGTCTAAAAATTTGCCTCGAGCATCAAAGCGTATCAAATCCTTGGGATCCACAAAATCATAATTCAAATACGCAGCCATAATTAATGCGGTCAGATACTCTCCTCTGCTGACTATGTAATCCGTTCCGATACCATTTTTCAAATTTCGATCGATCTCTCCAAATTCTTTTTCCAGCCCTACGGAAAGCCCCAAGTTCAATTCCATTGCACGATAACGGTCGCAGATAACCTGAAACACCTGCTCATAACCTATATTGTGATCGATATGGGTTTTACAAAGGTAAAGAAGATCCGTAATTTTGTTGTCTCCATCATATCTTTTACCGGGAGCGGATACAGCAATATATCGGCGATCCGGATCAGATTCAATTATTTTTTTTACCTTCATGATCTGTATGGCATCGGCCATGGAGCTTCCGCCAAATTTAGATACTTTTACACCCATCTGTCTACCTCATAATTAAAGTTTAATTTAACGATTATTTTACATCAGTTTTTTCTGCCGGTCAACAAACGTTTATTCTATTTTTTGCGGGGCTTCATATGTGAGGCGGCTTCCTTCAGAATTCCGGCCCTGTCAATTCTTTCCCAGGACAGATCGATGTCGTCTCGTCCAAAATGCCCGTAAACAGATACCTGCCGAAAAGTGGGTCTTTGCAGCTCCAATTCATGTATAATTGCAGCGGGCCTCATATCAAAATATTTTTTGACCAGTTCCGAAAGATCCTCATCCGACAGAATACCAGTTCCGAAGGTCTCAATCATTACAGAAACCGGTTTTGCTACACCTATAGCATAGGCAAGCCCTAGCTCGCATTTCTTTGCAAGCCCTGCAGCAACTATATTCTTGGCAATGTAGCGGGCAAAATAGGCAGCAGAGCGATCCACCTTTGTAGAGTCCTTACCTGAAAAAGCACCGCCGCCGTGCCTTGCATAACCTCCATAGGTATCAACGATGATTTTCCTGCCCGTAAGGCCGGAATCACCGCAGGGTCCGCCTATGACAAAGCGCCCCGTGGGGTTTACAAAATACTTGGTTGCGTCATCCAAAAGCTCAGAGGGGACAGTTGGAAAGATTACTCTTTCGATTATATCTTTTCTTATCTGTTCCTGGGTCGTCTCGGGGCTGTGCTGGGCGGAAACTAAAACCGTGTCCACTCTGACGGGCTTACCCTTAAAATACTCAACGGTAACCTGGGTCTTTCCATCAGGCCTCAAATAGGGGATCTCTCCGGATTTTCTTACGTCTGCCAGTTTTTTTGCAAGTTTATGTGAAAGGGATATAGGCATTGGCATCAGTTCCGGTGTTTCGTCGCACGCATACCCAAACATTATCCCCTGATCCCCCGCCCCTGTAGTTTCGATATCGTCGCTGTGTTTCATGTTTCTGCATTCCAAGGCCATATCGACACCCATTGCGATGTCGTTTGATTGTTCATCAATTGATATAATAACGGCACAGGTTTTACCGTCGAAACCGCAATCGCTTCCGGTGTATCCCACATCGCATACAACCTGCCTGACTATTTTAGGTATGTCCACATAACAATGAGTGGTCAGTTCGCCCATCACCAGAACCAAACCGGTGGTTACGGCGCATTCCACAGCGACCCTGCCTAGAGGGTCATTTTTTAGAACCTCATCCAATACGGCATCGGAAATCTGATCACAGAGCTTGTCCGGATGTCCTTCGGTTACAGATTCAGATGTAAATAATTTTTTTGTCATTTTGGTCCCCCGTCTATATGTTTAGTTTAGCTGATTAAAAAACCCCTTCACTAAGAAGAGGCGGCGCATTCGCTGTTTCCTCATCTTTCAGATAAATATCTGTAGGATTTGGCACCTTTCGTCGGTGATTCACCGGGCAGGTTGCCGGGCTTCAAAGGGCCTATTCCCTCAGCCTCTCTTGATAAGGTTCCTATTAAGTTTTCAACACTGTCTATTTTATACTCTGCTATTTACAAAGTCAACCGAATATTTATTTTGGACGGTGGCCGACTATATCAAAAGACTTCGCATTTATGATATAATCTTATTATCTTTATAAGTAATTAAAATTGTGCTATTAGCTTTTGCAGGTGTGGGGGGGGCGGCAATGAGACCTAAAAATTGCTTATGCAAAAACTGTGAGTATAACAAACGATGTGAAGAAGATAGGATGGAAATACTTTTTCGGGTATTGGATAATGAAAATGATATTACGCTGACCGATGGGAAAGGCCTTGTTTTAAGGGTCAGTGACTCGTATGAAGAACATTTTTATGTAGGAAAACACGAGGTCGAAGGGAAAACCGTTTTTGAATTAGAGCGTGAAGGTATTTTCAGGCCTTCTGTTACGGCGGCTGTTATCAAAGAGAAACGAAAAGTCACTGTAATGCAAAGAAATAAAAAAAACGAAGTAGTTATAAGCACCGGAGTTCCAATCTTCGATGACAGTGGTGAAATCGAGTATGTAATAAGTTTCAACGCAATCGATATTGCGGATATGACATCTCTTTATGATAATTATATTAAACTTACGGAGTTGATGAGCGAATATAGATCTGAAATCAATAGCCTTAAAATGCAAGAGGTGAAAGATAAGGGTTTGATAACAAAGAGCAAAAAAATGTCGGATATTATGCAGTTGATTTCACAGGTGGCTGATACGAATGCTAACATGCTGATTACGGGTGAAACGGGCGTTGGAAAAAGTATGCTGGCAAGAATTATCCATCAAAATAGCCTGAGATCAAACAAGCCTTTTGTAGAAATCAACTGTGGAACTATACCTCCAACTTTAATTGAATCTGAGTTATTTGGATATGAAGGAGGCGCATTTACAGGAGCAAACAGGGAAGGGAAAACCGGGAAAATTGAAATGGCCAAAGGCGGAACTTTGTTTCTTGATGATATAGGGGACTTGCTTATTGAAATGCAAACCAGATTGTTGCAGGCCATTCAGGAGAAAATAATTGTTCGTATCGGAGGTTTAGAGAAAACAAAAGTTGATTTTCGATTAATTGCCGCAACAAATAAGGATTTAAAAAAGGCGATCAAGGAAGGCATTTTTCGGGAGGATTTATACTACCGGCTTAATGTTATAAGTATACATTTGCCCGCCTTAAGGGAAAGGCGGGAGGACATTACTGCGTTAGTGGAAAGCTTTGTACGAAGATTTAATAAAATATATTACAGAAATGTCACATTCCCGACGGATGTATTGTTGCATTTAGAAAATTGTGACTGGCCGGGGAATATCAGACAATTGGAAAACCTGGTCGAAAGGTTAGTAATTACAGCGAGGGATAACACGGTAAGCATGGATGACCTGCCGCTGGATATTGAAATGACAGTTGGCAGGCCTTTAAACATACAGCCTAACGGGACCTTGAAAAGAATGATTGACGAGTATGAAAAAGCGATATTTACCGAGGCTTTCACAAAATATAGAACAAGCGTCGCCATAGGCAAAGTACTAGGAATCAGCCAAACCACCGCTGCAAGAAAATTACGAAAATATTTGCCCAACTATACTGATATAATAGGAAAAATGTGAAGAACGTGGGGCTAACTGAAATGTTTTCAAATAATAGAATTATTGAAGGCGCGTACCTGTAAGAGGCCCAAAAACATCGTATACCGTAAAGATCACAGATATAAGGGAGCAGCGCCTCAAGGCCTATGGTGTGAAGATTTGATATGATCTAACGGTTTGAGTCCATTATAAAACCAGAACGTTGACCGTGCCAAAAAAAAGCGGGCCAATGAACGTTAATTTAATTTCTTTGTCTCTATTTCTCGTTCTGGCCAAGTAACCTGTAAGGATCATTCCCCAATACAGGAGTAAAAGTAGTATCATAATCTGATAACGTCCTTTCGTAACCCTGCTAACGTCCAAACACAGAGTGGATATTACCGGAGATAATTTTCGGCGATACATAAAATATGTTACTCGCTCAGAAGTTATTTCAAACCTTTGGTAATATTGAATTGTACGGGCATGCCTGATTTTATAATATGCTCACCTTGATCGGATGGGCGACTATATACTTACAAGGTGGGCAATGTAGATCCGCCCTGGGGCATTATTAGCACTTTCGATTTACTGCCTTTTATAAGCAAAGCTGCATCTATTGCCTCCTGTACACTGTCATAGGGTATGAACCCCATTTTTTTTACTAGGTCCGTATCAAAACCTGAAACCATAAATATCTGAAATTTTTCCATCATCATTGCTATGGCCGCGGCCTTATGCCCGCCAAGTTTGAAATTTTCTTTAATTTCCTTTATCATTTGCGGCGGAGTCATTGTAGTCATCCATTCCTCAAAAATTCTTTCACCGAATCCCTCTGATGCGGAAGCGCACCAAATTATTATCCCGCCTTCCTTTACCGCGTGCTTTGAATTATCCAGGCCCTTTTGTGCCTGATAAATATTTATATCTTTTGGGAAACCGCCGGGTGATACTATTACAATATCGGCTTTTTTGCGGATTCTGATTTTATACATTTCATCCAAGTAGCCGCATCCTGCTCTATGCGCATCGAAAACATCGCCGGCAAACGCCTTTACTATCGCTTTCTTTTCATCCAAAACGACGTTTACGATAAAATCAATACTGATAAACTTTACAATCTCATCAATATCCTGCCTCACGGGATTGCCTTCCATGTTTCCTGCAAACGCCCCTCCCCGAATCATATTGGAATGGTTCGCTTGAATTGCGTCATGGCTTGAAACCCCGGGCATTAAGGCCTTGGATCCGCCGGAATAGCCGGCGAAATAATGAAATTCAATATTACCCAAGCAGATAATCCTGTCAGCATCTGCCACCGGTTCAAAAATATCAGCGGGTGTACCATTTTTACAAACGCCTAACCTTCGGCAATTATCCATACTGCTATCTATTATTTCAATTCCGCTTTCATATACAATATCGCCTACCAAAGCCCGCTTTTCCTCCTCAGTGTGGGCTCTGTGGCTTCCGAGAGCCAGAACAACCGTTATATCTTTTTTAGGGATCCTGGCTTTTGTGAGTTCCGCAAGGACCAAAGGCAACACCTTATGGCTGGGCATTGGGCGTGTTATGTCGCTGGTAACGATTACTATTCTTTCCCCCGGTCTGACAATATTATATAGTTTTCGGCTGCCGATTGGATGCTCCATAGCATTTTTTACAGCCTCTTCATCCAGCAATTCATGCGTTATTTGGTTAGCCACAATTGTGCCTAAATAGTGTTGTTTTTTCATATGAAAAGAAACAGTGCCTTTACCATACTTCAATTGAAACTTCATATGTTCATACCTCTGCATAACATTTAAATACGAGCAACTCCCGAGTCAATAGCGGCTTTGTATACAGCCCTGGAAACTGAATCCCTGACTTTGGGATCAAAAGGGGGAACTATTATATACTCCTCACAAAGTTGCTCGGCAGTAATTAGTTCAGCTATTGCCCTACCGGCCGCGACTTCCATAGCATTATTAATATCGCTGGCCTTTGCGTCCAACGCTCCTCTGAAGATACCTGGGAAAGCAAGCACATTATTTATTTGATTTGGATAATCCGATCGTCCGGTTCCGACTATCCTTGCACCGCCTTTTTTTGCGATATCCGGTAATATCTCCGGATCGGGATTTGCCATCGGTAAAACGATTGCATCCTCAGCCATAGATCCGACCATATCCTCCGTAACCAAATTTTTGGATGAGACCCCAATAAATACATCCGCCCCTATTAATGCGTCTTTTAATTCTCCATCTATTCCACGAGGGTTGATCAATCGCGATATCTCCTGGTGAACTGCATTTTCATAGGTTATATTTGCATTAATAATTCCATTGCGATTGCATGCTAAAATGTTTTTTACGCCCATTGAAGTCAGCATCTGAATTATTGCATAGCCGGCGGCTCCGGCGCCGCTTATTACAACCTTAATGTCCTTCCATTGCTTGTCAACGATTTTTAAGGCATTTATTAGAGCGGCTAACACTACGACGGCTGTTCCGTGTTGATCATCGTGGAAAACTGGAATTGAGAGCTCCTTTTTTAACCGCTTTTCGATTTCTACGCATCGCGGCGAGGAAATATCCTCAAGGTTTATTCCCCCGAATACCGGTTCCAACATCTTAATGGTGTGGACAATTTCTTCGACATCCTTTGTTGCTAGGTATATAGGAAATGCGTCAACTCCGCCAAATTCTTTGAAAAGTACCGCTTTTTCCTCCATTACGGATAATGAGGCTTCTGGGCCAATATCGCCAAGCCCGAGTACCGCGGTTCCGTCGGTAACAATGGCGACCATATTTCCTTTCGCTGTATAATCATATACCTTATCTATATTTATATTGATTGCGCAGCAAGGCTTCGCCACCCCGGGGGTATAGGCTGTCGATAAATCATCGACACTTTTAACAGCTACTTTGCTTACGACCTCAATTTTCCCTTTCCATTTTTTGTGGAGTATTAAAGATCTTTGCTGTACGTTCATTATTTTTTACCTCTTTTGACGCATTGCTTCAATTAATGGAAGCTGTCTCCCGGACATAAATTGAACCATTGCTCCCCCTCCGGTGCTCACATATCCTAACTTTTTGGTGTCCACGAATTTCTGCGCAGCTGCGACCGAATCGCCCCCTCCTACAACGGAATAAGCGTCAGACCCGGCAATATACTCAAAGATGCGCCTGGTTCCCTTTTCAAATAACGGATTTTCATATACCCCAAACGGACCGTTAACAAATATTGTTTTTGCGCCTTGCAATATCTCCCTGTACATTTTTATCGTCTTACGGCCTATGTCCATAAACATTTCATTTACCGGAAGATCAGCAGCGTCTATTTCCTTCCTTACCCCATCATCTTCATAAGCTAAATCAATTGGATACAATATTCTTTCGGGATATTCCGCAAGATATCGCCTTGCCGGTTTTATGAACGCATCAAGACTCCTATCGCTTATAAATTTTGTCTTTTTCGTTCCGATTTCTATATTCCTGGCCATAAGCATTATTTCGCCTGTAATTCCACCTGTAATAATTTTATCAGCCACACCGGATGATAGCACCTGTCCTATCATACCAAGAGCATCCGAAATTTTCGCCCCACCTAAAACGAACACACAGGGTTTATCGGGGTTTTTCAGTACTCGGATTAATGAGTTAACTTCCTGAATCAAAAGCGGGCCACCGGCATAAGGTAGCACCTGTTGGAACGCCACCATGGAAGGCGCGTTCCTATGAGCGGCGGCAAAAGCCTCGTTGATATAAAAATCTGAGATAGGAGCCAAATTGCGTACCAGGTATGTGTTTATCATTTCTTCCGGTTTAAGTTTTACCGCATTTTCAAATGTGGATACCTCTTCTGTTAAGTAGCGGAGATTCCCTAAGAGTATCGCTTCACCGGGTTTTAGACCCTGTACCGCTTCCCTGGCCGCGGGGCCCGCAACATCATCAATATAAGCGATTTTTCGCCCTAAATATGACGACAGTTTTTCAGCGTGTTCCTCCATTGATACTAGATTCACATAATCCAAAGTATCACCCTGATGCGCAATAATTGCAACCTTTGCATTCTGACAGAGCAATTTTTCGATTGTTGGAATGCTTTTTATAATCCTGTTGTCATTAACGATTTTTTTAGTCTTTGCGTCAATGGGTGAATTAATATCAACACGCAGCAGGACGGTCCTGGCGGTATAATTATATTCATCCATAGAAGTAATGCCGGAAATATTCTCTTTTTTGTCTATTTCCATGATGGTAACCCCAAAAATTTATTAGTTTGCGCCACGGCCTTGCCTCCATCTTTTTCAATTTCCAAGGCGGCCCTGATTCCATCAATTGTCTCAGGTATCGTAACCGACTCCTGGGGTATATGTAAGCCAAACATAATATCTTTACCGGATTTTACAATAGTATCTTCCCAGACACAGATTTCATAAAGGTCCCCGCGCTCCTTGCCAAGATCCCTAGCATATTTAAAGATGGAGGCATTGCCCAAAAAACCTTCATCCGTTGTGACGGTTCTAATTCTGTCATGAGCTTTAAATGCTGAGATGGTCTCTTCAACTGAAATGCCTTTTTTCAGAGTGGCTACTATAGTAATAAAATGGCCGTGGGTTACAGGCGTATGTACTAAAATACCCGTGGCGTCAATATGCGGCATTATAGTCATTAAATCAACGGCTTGATGACTTGGAGCCTTGTCTACCTGCAAAGCGTTTGTCAGCCCTCTATGATAATCGCCAGGATCGGCCACCCTTCTTACGATAGTAATGGCTACTTTTTCTATTCCGCATATTCTATCGAGACAATCTACCGCACGAATAAGGCCGGTTGTGTTGCAGGATGTTAGTTTCAAATAATCCTGGCCTATTCCTTTTTCGTAGTTTGCGTAACCGTGAAAAAACACATCGGCAATGTTATTGCTCTCTCCGCCTTGGAAAATAGCCTTTTTCCCGTAACGCCTATAGATTTCTTTATTTTTTGCACCAACACCCGCGCTAGTCGCGTCGAGGACAATATCCACATTCGGCAGTACATCTTCCAAAATACCCGATATGTTGTATCCCTTGTCTTCAAGGCTTTTTTTAATATCGGATGAAGGAGCGAACAACTTATATGGCATGCCCTTTTCGCGCAGGGCCATAAGGGCCAATGTTGAGGCTGCATCCACTACACCGGCAAGTTCCATATCTTTTTGTTTTGCAACGCCGTCCGCCAATCTTTGTCCGATTACCCCGTAACCAACCACCAATACTTTTTTCATTGTTCTACCCTTTCTTTATTTTCACAATAATTATAATAAAAAGAGGATTTAAAGGCCGTCCGATGTGCAGGCCTTACGACCTTTAAATAAAAGGGGATAGAGTTAGAATTTAATTCCGCCCTTACCGCTGATTTACTACCTTTTCAATTGCCCTTTCTAAAATATCTAAACCGGTAATCAATTGTTCGTCGGTAATCACCAACGGGGCCAGAAAGCGAATATTATTATCCCTGACACCTGATCCCAGAACAACTAGGCCGTTGGCAATACATTCGCTTATTATTGCTTTACATTCTGTTTTTGCCGGCTCTTTAGTAGATCTATCTTTTACAAATTCAATGGCCAACATTGCGCCTCGACCTCTAACATCGCCAATTAATTCATATTTCTCTTTCATTTCGTATAAGCGTTTAACCATAATTTCGCCTATATGCTTAGCTTTTTCACAATAATCGTCCCTATACATTATTTCAAGGACCTTGAGCGCGGAGGCTGTCGCCAAGGCATTACCGCAATATGTACCCCCAAGCTCGCCTGCGCTTACGCATTCCATAATGTCCTTTCTAGCTGTTACGCATGCAACGGGAATACCACCGGCAACCGATTTCGCACTGATAACGATATCAGGCCTTACATCCCAGTATTCGCAAGCAAACATCTTTCCCGTCCTTGCGTAGCCCGTTTGTATTTCATCCGCAACTAAAAGAATGCCATATTTATCACAGAGATTGCGCATTTTTGTAAGAAATTCATCGGGGGGTAACACAAAACCGCCCTCACCCAGGATCGGCTCTATAACTATCGCCGCAACCTGATCGGGAGCTACATATTCGAGAAAGAAACTATCCTCGAACATTTTTGCGCAATAAAGACCGCAGCTGTCCCTTTCCATGCCGTAGGAACACCTGTAGCAATATGGGTAGGGGAAACGATGGACGCCTTGTGGCAAAGGACCAAAATTAAACTTATAGGGTTTAACCTTGCTTGTCATGGCCATGGTCATATAACTTCTGCCGTGAAACGCTCCGGAAAAGCATATTATCTCACTTCTGCCCGTAAATCTCCTCGCTAACTTAACGGCATTCTCATTGGCTTCCGCGCCAGTATTTACAAGAATTGTTTTGTTCTCTCCATCTACCGGCATAATTTCGTTCAACTTCTCGGCAAGCTTCGGATACTGTTCATAGTTGAAAAT
>CAYRNC010000007.1:22094-47518 GCA_964425645.1 uncultured Oscillospiraceae bacterium
TAGGAGCAAAATATCTTTCGGCTTGGATTTTTACCGCATCAACAACCTCCGGATGGGAATGTCCGATATTTAGTACACCAATTCCAGCTACGAAATCAACGAAGATATTGCCGTCGATATCCTGCACCATCGCACCCTCAGCCCTGTCAACAAAGACAGGCGCTAACATGCTGACGGCATCTGTGACATTATCCTTTCTCACCTTTAGCAATTCTGAAGACTTAGGGCCCGGAACGCAGTCTGTAACTATCTTCGGTAAGCTTGTTCTAAGTGATGACATCTTCTTCCTCCTTTTTTAAACGTATGGATAACATTTTGTTTTGACTTACCCCTAAAATCAGCAAAAAGCGTGCCATTCCCCATTTAACAATTGAAAAGAAAACACTTTATATTGCAAGTATCTTAAAATGTTCCACTTTGGCGTTATATTTTACTGTAATGAAATAATTATTAATTTTTATATAATAGATATTTCGTTTTACCCTGTGTATTTGCTAATTATTATTGACTAATAGTCAGCAATGATTATTATTTCTCAAAATAATTTATAATTGTCATCCCATGATTGTTTGTAAATATACAAAATCTTTATTTTTGATCTTTCGATGATTTGGCACCAGGCTTGCTTTTGCTATAAACTATAGCAAATGATCTTTAATGGGAAAGGAGAAAATAGAATGCATACAGTGCCACAAAATATTACTGTTGTTGGAGCAGGTACCCAAGGCTCGATGTTAGCCTTCCGCAGTGCCGCATTTGGTAGAACGGTAACCATATTTGATATCTCGGAACAACAAATGCGCAATGCCATGCAGAAAATCAAATTATGGTTTGATGAATGGGTGACCAAAGGCAAAATTTCAGCAGGTATTGCTTTAAAGCAATATCTATCGATTAACACATGCTCAGAACTTGATAAAGCATTGGATAACGCCGATTTAGTAATTGAAAACGTTCCCGAGATATTGAATCTAAAGCGGGAAATCTGGGATCAAATCGACATGCTTGCCCCGGAAAAAACTTTGCTTACCACCAATAGTTCCTCTTTAAAAGCATCGGATATCGGCAAAGATATAAGAAGAAAAGCTAATACTTTTAATCTAAACTTTATGACACCCACGGAGGACGACTTAGTAGAGGTTATGTGGAATGCCTCAACAGCGGAAGAGACAAAAGCTTTAGCACTAGCATTTTTAAAAGCACAAAGAAACGTGCCTATTATTACAAAAAAAGAAATTAAGGGTTTTTCTTTAAATCGCGTATGGCGCGGTATAAAGAAAGAATGCCTGAAATTATGGGCTGACGGTTATATTACACCGGAGGATCTTGACAGGGCCTGGATTTTGGAATGGGGAACACCGTATGGCCCCTTTGCCTTAATGGATAAAGTGGGATTGGATATAGTAAGGCAAATTGAAATGACTTATTATAATGAAAGCAGAGACCCCGGGGATATTCCTCCAAAAGCATTAGATGATATGATCGATAACGGTTTTTTTGGGGTCAAATCGGGAAAAGGATTTTATGCATATCCTAACCCGGCTTATGAGCAAAACGGATGGTTAAGAGGAGAATATTAACATGAAGAAACCTAAAGATTTCAAAAAAGTTACCGTAATTGGCAGCGGAATGATAGGGCATAGCTGGACGGTGGTATTCGCTAGAAATGGCCTTGAAGTAGCATTGTATAATCGTAAATCCAATACTTATGAAACGGCCTTGGAAAGGGTGAAGGAGTCATTGCAATTTCTGGTCTCGGAAGGTATGATTACCGATGGCCAGGCAACCGAATCCCTTGAGCGTGTGCATCTTACAGATAATTTGTACGAAGCAACCCTTAACACCGATTACATACAGGAATGTCTTTGGGAGGATTTGTTTCTGAAAAAAAATATGTTTGAAAAGCTTTCTTTATATGTACCAAAAGATGTCGCCATAGGATCCAGCTGTTCGGGCCTGAAAATTTCAGACATAACTGCGGATGTTACGAATCATCCGGAAAGATGCATTGTCGCACATCCTACAAACCCACCCCACCTTATTCCCTTTATGGAGATTTCAGGGGATAACGCAAGTCAGGAAATTAAAGATTCAGTTTATAAATTCATGGAATCGATAGGGCAAAAACCTATCCAGTGCAAAGAGATATATGGATATGTTTTAAACCGCATACAACTATCTTTAATACAGGAATCTTTATATCTTGTAAAGGAAGGGATATGTGATGTTGAGGCCGTTGAGCGGGCCGTCACCGATGGCCTCGGCCTGCGCTGGGCTTTTACAGGACCATATGGCGTGGAAGAATTGAATTCCACAGATTTAGAGGATGGCTTAAGAAAGTACAAGGATTATATGATCGAATTCTTTGTCAACCAACAGAAGAAAGTTTATGATTATGATGAAGAATTCATAAGGAAATGCGCAATGGGATTCAAACCAATTATGCAAGGTAAAACTCACGAGGAATACCTTTTATGGCGTGATCGCATGGTGACCAGGACAAGAATCCTGAAAGAAACGAAATAATATTCTATCCACGCAAATTACAAATATTTCATTCCGAACTATTGCTAACGCTTCGATAGGGAGAAGGTCTTGCTTTTTCCCTATTAAAAAACTATATTGCAATTTATCTTTTTGCTTATCCCTTGCACACGTCGATCCATTCCGGATCTCCGGCATATCGAACAGTTCGTCGATTGCCGCTTCAAAACGCTTTATGGAAATATCGCAATATATCTAACGCCCGAATTTTCGAAGTAAAAGGGCATACGCCCCCTATTTCATAACCGGTGAACTCCTGCACGGCCTGGGGATAAGCATGCGGGCTTTCATATGAAGAGACCACTTAAATTTACTGCTATCGATCCGCCTGTCCCCGGCCGTGACCACCAGCATGCAGCCTCCGTTATCGTAAATGGCAAGGTTTCGCTATTCTGGCCGAGATGGCGCCGACAGCTTTCTTTGCAGGCTCCACGGTCGCACCGGAAGTGTTAAGCTCCAAAACATCCCTATCCTCGTTCCATTGTTTTAAATATTCTTTTACCTTTTCAATTTCTATGTTTTCACCTCCCGCATATAGTAATTTTCTCTGCTGCGGTCCACGCCATCACTATGCCCCGCCCTCATGAGTCTGCTTTAAATAGGGGTAATTAAACTGGAGCTTACAGTGTGTGTGAACTGTACCATTTTGCCGATCTTAGTCAATATGGTACAAAAGTTTATAGCGCTGAAATCGGCGTTATGATATTATAATTTTTATGCCGATGGTTTTCGGCATACATCAAAACCCGACTGTGAAAAAGGAATCGATGCAAATGGATCCCCAAAAACGCGCTATTCTATATATGATAACATGTGCCGTGTTATGGAGCAGCGCCGGCATTTTCTTCAAGCTGCTTCCGTGGAATCCCATGGCCATAGCGGGCTTGCGTAGCTTAATTTCAGCCGCGGTCTATCTGCTTTTTATGCGCATTCAAGAAATCTCCTTTGTCATAAACAGATATTCCATATTTGCAAGTATCTTTTTGACCCTGGTATTCATACTTTTCATAACGGCAAACAAATTTACAACCTCGGCCAATGCCATTGTGCTTCAGTATTCCGCACCAATATTCATACTCATGCTTTCCGCATTGATTTTCAAGCAAAAATTTCGCAGGGGGGATATTCTGACAGTTGCTGCGACCAGCATAGGTATCTCGCTGTTTTTCTTCGACAAACTTTCCGGAGGATATATAACAGGAAATATACTTGCGCTTCTGGCGGGGCTCTTTTTCGCCGCCATGTTCATTACCACCGGAAGAGCTGATGATGAGTCGAGGGCAAGCGGTATTCTTATGGGACACCTGTTCACTGCAGTCGCCGGGATTCCGTTTGTCTTTATCTATGACACTCCTATCAATACCGTTACCATCGCTACGATACTGGCATTGGGCATATTTCAATTGGGCATACCGTATGTGCTTTACTGGCTAGCTGCCCGCAACTGCTCCGCCTTGGCCTGCTCCCTCATCAGTGCCATTGAACCTTTGCTGAATCCGGTATGGGTGTTTATATTCAACGGCGAGGCCCCGGGCTTATACGCTTTAGTCGGCGGAGTAGTTGTTATAACCGCTGTTGTCGTCTGGACCATATGGACGGCAAAGTTTCCGGCTGCATCCGAAGATGATACGGTTACGCTATAATTCAAAATGCTCATTCATGATCCAGAAGATTTATGCATAGCAATTGATTCCGAAGGATGTTGCCCCTGCCAAGCAATATCTTCAAACCCTCGGCAACCTCTATGGAAGCGACAACCGCAGGGGTGAAAGCCGGATTGTCCATCTCAACCTCGATGCCCTTTTCCAGAGGATAGATCTTTTCCAAGGTTCGGTCGCCCGGAAAAATTACGGCCGCCTGCCCGTACCATCCCGCTATCGCCCCATGTACCGGGGGTATTCTTCTTCGCAGTCTTTTTCAGGCGATTTTCCCAATCCATCGGCTTTTACAAAGGACATTGTCACCCCCGTCTGTTCAGCGGTGTCGCAATATGCTTATCCTCAACCTTGGCCCTTTTTATAAAGGAAACCACCCCGCGGGATACGACCGCCCCGGTTTTTTCAAATTCCGGAATTCCGGTCCTTTGTAGCTTTCTGAATACCGGTACGATCACTTCCTCAAAAGCTAGAAACGCAAAACCCGGGTAACCGGAAACGCCTTTTACCGGCCTCCCCTTCACTATGCCCGGCACTATCGGTTAAAGCATAATTTCATGCAGCATTTTCGCAAAGGGAAAAAGGGAAGCAAACTTTTAAGTCCCAATGTTTGTCCCCCTCTTTTTATTCTTAAACTGTCAAACTTGAGATTTACAAGGCCAACCGAATATTTTATTTTACACTTTGGGAATATAATGGGGTATACTGTTACCGAAGAATTAAAAATACAGGAGAATGAATTGACTAAAACCCATAAGCTAACCGTCATCAAAGGCGGAGGAACCAACAACCGTCCTCCTGCAAACTGTAGATTTTTTTGTGCATACGCCACGGATACCCGCCTTATGGGGGTAGTGGCCATGTCTATACACTGGAAATGCAGCGATCCTGCCGGGCCGGAAGATTTTCACCAGTTTTTCTATTTCGATGCTGAAGAATACGGGCTTGAAACATACCGGAGCCTGCCGGGTGACGATGAAACCGAACTTGAACTAATCGAACAGGCTTTGATAGGAGGATTAGGAGGCATAAAAGCGGACATAAACGAAGCTGAAGCCGCATACCTTTTGCAATCGTTTGCAAAAGCATCAAGAGAGCTTCATGTGACTTTACCGGAGCCTAAGGATGAGTATGCCTTTTTATTGGAAAGAAAGGTAAAGCTTTCAGAAAAAGAAAAAGAAAACCTTATGGCAAAAATCTGCACCCCGTTGCTTACAGATTATCAAAGAATTCATTATTTTTTGATGCGGGCGTTTACAAGAGATCAAAGCGGAGCGGATTGTATTAATTCCGTAAAGACGAATCTGGATGATATAGCGGAATCAAAGCCGGCAACCTTATGCAAAAATACAATTGAAGAGTATTTGGATGAGCAAGGGAGGCACTCTTACCTGTGTGAAGCCTTGATAGAGATCGATGGAAGATACCTGCTGGTTGTCGTTGAAATAACCTTATCAAGAGGAAAGGTCTCTCAAGCTTTACGACGCACATCATTCAGAGTGACCACAGCTGAAGCAGCACTTATGCTCAATCGACCGGAATACATTACCTTATATGAAATCTTAGCGGATCCTGAAGAATTCGAAGAATATTTTATCCCCGTCACAAAGGGCTCCATGATGACTGCTCATGAGAACGGAAGATTGTTTCTCGTATTTAATAAGAACAACAATCATGTCATAAGAAGAATATTTCAATTAAATGAGGACATTCACGGACTTTATTATGTTACGGATTTCGGCCAGTTGCTGATTGCATCCTACAGCCTTTCCGATATCAGAGCAATGGAAAAACAGCTTCAAAAAACCTCTGTACAGCAATATCTTCTTCCGACAGCCAAATATGAATTCAAAGAACCTATATTGTATGAGTTCATTCAAAGCGGCTTCGATGATTTTGCCGACTTTCTTGATTCAATAAAATAGCCCTATAACCGCGTTTCGAATATGGTGGCGGCCTCCTCCATTAACGCCTGTACAGGCAAATGCTGGGGGCATCGCTCTTCGCATTGTTTACAGGAAGTGCAATCGGAAGGTTTCCCGCCTTTTTTAACGGCTATTTTAAAATCTTTTATAATAGGGGCTTTTGCTTTGTACAGATGCCATTGGTTCAAAAGATCCATTATGCGGGGAATGGATATTCCTGAGCTGCAGGGAAGACAATACTTACATCCTGTACAATCTGCCCGAATAAGGGTTTTATATTTTTCAGCCACCCGGTCTATCACATTATGATCATCAAAACACAGCGGATCAGCGTTCGACAATATGCGCATATTTTCCTCCACTTGATCCATCGTGCTCATTCCGCTTAATATCGTCAGTACCTCGGGAAAATTCGCCACATATCGAAGCGCCCATTCCGCTGGGGATCTCCTTTTTTTAGCTTTATTAAATATATTTCGAACCTCATCGGGCAGGGAAACGGTCAGTCTGCCGCCTTTAAGCGGTTCCATGATGATCACCGGAAGCCCTTTCTCCCCGGCATATTTTAAGCCTGCAAGCCCTGCCTGGTATTCTTTATCCATGTAATTGAACTGAATCTGACAGAACTCCCAAGGATAATCGGATATTATATCTTTAAAAACCGCTAAATCATCGTGAAAAGAAAAGCCTATTTTCCCAATCCATCCATCCTTTTTTTTGCGCTCCAAAAAGGCCATCAAATCAGTTTCTTTTATTCTCGCCCACATCTTTTTTTCAAGCGCATGAATCAGATAAAAATCGATATGCTCTGTTCCCAGCCGCCTTAACTGGTTTTGTAGCAAAACCTCAAAGCCGCCGACTTCTTTCGCAAGCCAGAAAGGCAATTTATCTGCTATAAAAACCTTTTCTCTGTAGCCGTCTTTCAGCGCCTTTCCGGTGACTATTTCGCTTCTGCCACCGTGATACATATATGCGGTATCCACATAATTGAGGCCTCCATCAATGGCGCGGCGTATCATTGCTATAGCTTCCTTTTCATCTATTTTGCCGTTGCAGACAGGAAGGCGCATTGTGCCAAAACCCAACAAAGATACCTCTTCACCTGTATGCCCAAACGTCCTGTATTGCATAAGCACATCAGCCCCCTTAAGCTTGCCCGGAATGTGTCACACATGATATCATAAGTATAATAACACAGCAGGAACGAAAGGAGAAGTATAATGAGAATGAGGGCGGAACTTGATGATTTTCTTGAAAAAGTTTTCTTTTATTATAACCTTCCCGGCCTATCTGTCTTTATAGAGATGAAAGATGCAGTCTATTCCCGTGCCCTGGGCTGGCAAAATGCTGTTACCAAGACCGTTCTCAAAGAAGATCACATTTTTCATATGGGATCTGTGACAAAGACGCTTGTAGGGGCGGCGCTGCTTAAACTGAAAGAGGAAGGGTTGCTGGATATTCGCGAAAAACTTACAGATTGCCTGCCGGATTTTCACATGAAAGATCCTCTGTCTCGACATATCACCTTAAAGCATCTTCTCTCCCATACATCCGGAATGCCTGATGTTAAGGATTATCAATGGAATTGCCCTAAAACGGATGAGGGCGCCTTGGAACGCTACGTATTTTCTGATGAGGTGATAAACAGTCGTCTGCTTTGGTCCCCGGAAGAAGGACGCTTTTCTTACAGCAATATGGCCTATGAAATATTGGGCCTGGTCATAGCAAGGCGCACCGGTATGTCCTTTGAAAACTGCATCGAACAAAAGATATTCAAGCCTCTTAACATGGCGAATTCTACGCTTTTAACATATCAAAGGGATATGGCCGCTGTCTGTGCACCCCATAAAAAAAACGATGATAATGAATTTGAAATTATCCCCCATTTTCCCTACAATCGAGCCCACGGACCCAGCTCAACATTAACAGCCGACATGACCGATCTGGGAAAATGGGCTAAAGCCAACTTAACAAAATCTTTTCTTTTACCCTCTTCCTATGAAATCGCCTTTAAACCCATAGCCGTCGTTCCAAACAATAAGGAGCAAATATGTTTGTCATGGTTTCGCAGAGTACAAAACGGCTGTGTTTTCTATGGGCACGAGGGCACAGATGACGGTTTTCGGGCAAGCTTCTGGTTTTGCCCCGAACTTTTTTTATCTATCGTAATCTGTTCAAACCTATCGGGAGCGCCGGTAAAAAGGATATCTAAGGAGCTCTTTAATCTGTTATCAGAAAAAAGGATGAAGCGATAAACCGAGGTCTTCGCTCCATCCCCATGGACTGGAGGAACTGTACAATTATCCGCTTCCGCGTGAATGGATTATCCCATCACTTTAAGCAAAGCTTTTTCATTCAGGGTTTCCGCATATTCTGAATTCTTCTCTTCCATGGCAGCCGGGAACCCATACTTCGCCAAACGTTCGATATAGGGGTCGGGATCGAATGATTCAGGCCCGTGAACGCCGTCAAGTCTCCATATTCCTTTCGTGATAAGCTCAAGCATTATTACGGGACTCACACCTGTTTGCGCTACTACGGAGTTTGTACCGTACTTGCCCAGGCAATCCTGGTTATCCGCTATCTGATAAAGATAAACGGACCTTCTTTTTCCGTCCTTTGTTCCCGTAACCCAGGCACCGGCACAGCCCTTGCCTATCATATTCTTGGACGTCTCCTGAGGATTGGGTATAACTTTAACTAAAAAATCCCTTGGCGCAATCTCGGCGTCACCTACCTTTATCTTCTTTACAGCCTCTGCCATACCAACAGACTCCAGATTTAACAAAAGGTCCCTCATCTCCTTAGGTACGCCGTACTTAAATGTAACCCGATTGCAATCGATCTCCCTTGGAACCAGCATGACTTCCTCATGTTCAACGTTTATGACTTCCACGTCTCCTATACCACCCGGAAAGCTGAATATCTCCGGTTCAGAGAAATTCTCCGTGGCATACCATCCTCTGCCCTTCTCCCATACTAAGGGAGGGTTGAGGCATTCTTCTATGGTCGTCCATACGGAAAAACCGAAGGCAGGGCCATCATATCCGGGAATCTCATAATTGTCGCCGTCTCTTACGTTAACCTCATCAATTTCGTCAAAAAGATGCTTGGAAGCATATTTCACGAAAACATCGGCCATACCGGGTTCAACGCCGGAACCCACAAGGGCCATAAGTCCTTTCTGCTTCCACGTCTCATGGCGTTCAAATTGATAATCCCCAAGCTTGATATGCGCCAATTCGAAAGGCTTTTCGGGGTGCCTTTTACTGAGGGTCATGGCACAATCCATGTAACCTACCCCAAGCTCAAAAGCTGTATTAAATATGTTTTCATTGAACTCAGGTTCTACCAAATTTAATATCCAAGTGACATCATGCTTGTTCGCCACAGCTTTGATACTTTCTTTATCCTGCGCATCGATTTTTTCAGCTGTGAAGCGAGGATCATCCAAAGATTTTGCCAGCTCCTCTGCCTTCTTAAGATCGTAATCGGACAAAACGATTTTTTTAGCCCACATGCCTTCCTCGCCTGCCCTTTTTATAATCCTCGCAACAGAGGTTCCCACCCCGCCTACTCCAATAATCAGCAGTTTCATACTATTACCTCCCGTACTTTTTAATGGACCTGTTGCTTTTGATATGCACATGGTCAATTCCATCCTACGGCAAAATTTCAGAATATTCAATTACCGTCTTGCTCAAATTATGTATTACTTTGCTGTTCTGTTATTCGGTCAAACAGGATCAATTCTCCTGAAAATCCCGACATAAAGGACTGAACATTTAAAATATCTGTAACATTCCGCTGCACGAAAAATACATTTGGTTCAGATCTCCAACGGTTCACAAATTCCTTCCGCCCATTTAATCCACCCCTTTCCAAATGCTCAAACCCCGCTAGCATGGAGTCCTTATCAATGGTCAGGCGGGTCTCATCGTATTTTCCCTTAAGCCCTGCGAATTTCAACAGTATCTCCAGTTTACCGTCAAATTGTTCGACTATCTCCTTCATTTCTAAAGACGTGCACTTAAAATAATCCTCATGTGAAAATGCTTCATCATAATTATAGAACAGAATGCTTATCCTGTCGCTTGGTTCATCAAAACTGTCCATTTTTACAATGCTGTGCTTATCAAGATATATTATTTCGCCCTCAAGATTCAGAAATCCGCAAAGCATTACGCCGACAGGATGAAAATTATGTTTTTCAGACAAGCCTATGATGCGGTCCGTGACATCCTTTTGAACGGGCGAAGGGATTCCCCTTTTTAAATTATCGAGCATGTCAAGATCGATCAAGGCAGAAATAACTTTTTTTCTATCTTTATCCTCGTATACATCTTTAGCGTGTATGCGGATTAATTTTTTGGCTTTCTCGATTTGTACGGGGGACAGGCTCGAAGAATTTTCTCTGTTGCGCACTTTCCCATAGTATTTTTCGCGGTATTCCAAAGGGTGCATTCCAAACCATTTGGTAAAATATTTGATGTAATAGCGCACTGCGGAGAAACCGGAATCGAAGGAAACAGACCCTATTTTTTTATTTGTACCTAGCAGAAGCTTTTCCGACTCCTCAACCCTGATAAAATTCAGCAGTTCCTGAAAAGAAAGTCCTGAAGCCTCTTTGATAACATGAGATAGGTAAAATACAGACAGATGTTCTCTTTCGGCTATTTCCGAAAGGGTAAGCCTTCTGTTATAGTTTTCGTAAAGATATTTGGTGATGCGGCGCATTCGGCCGGCTAAAATCTTATTTTCACGATTCCTTGCCTCATTCACGAACTTACCGTCTTCGAGAGCAAAATACTGAAAGTCCGCACAGAGGCAATCGATAAGGTCGTGAGTGTACTCTACGGCTCTTCGCTCATACCCCGGTTCTGCTTCAAGGGTTTCCAGCATAATTCTTGACAAAATACCGCGGAGAGTTTCCAGACTGCTGTCTTCCCTGTCCTCCATATCGGTAACAAAAAAACTGTTATGAAGAATTTCATAATATTTTTTAAAATAATTCAGATCCAACTGAAGAAGCATTACAGCATTCTGCCCGCCCATCGAATAAAAACTATGAATTTCCCGATCGTTCAAAATGAAAATATCTCCTTCTTCCATCACGAAAGTATAGTAGCCGTTTTTCAACACGACATTGCCTGACAAAACGAAGGCGACCTCCATATCATCGTGAAAATGAATAGGATAATCTTCAATGCTGACTACGCTGCAGTTGATTGGAAGCCCTTCCCTGTAATGCACCATCTCTTTCAGCACGGCCTGTCCTCCTCCCGCTATGGCGGCATTAATTTATGTCAACTGATGTTTTCTAAGTGCGAACAATCTTCAACAAGCCGGGGTTGTCGGAATTGCCAGAAACCCGTCGCTTTTCCACATGCATAAACAAATTGTATACAAAGTTATCCCAATGGACCTGTTGATAACTAATCATCGCTATTACGTTGAGATTGCAACGTATATCTAAGATATTTACTTTATTTTCAAAAACTTATCCACAGGCTGCAAATGTTTTATTCAAAACCTGACCGCGCGTATCAATGATCTCAATTTGGGGCAAAGATCGGCGTCCTGTGTATTCCAGTATCCCCTTATAAATATAGAGGGCCAGCTTTTTTTGATAATCTTCCCCGGCAAGCAAGGCTTCCTCTTCCCGATTGGAAAGAAAGCCGCATTCCACTATGACCATGGGTACTGTCGGATTTTTCAGTATGTAGGCATCGTTTTTTCCCAAGGCAACCCTGTCGGTGCCATCCGAAAGACCTTGAACAAGACTTGCCTGTATTGCAAGAGCAAGGCGCTTGCTTTCACATAATACATCCTGATCACCGCTTCCTGTCGGATAAAATGTCTGGGCCCCTCTTACAGATCTGTCTTGTTTGAAATTATTCAAATGTATACTTACAAAGAGCAAAGGCTTTATCTCTTCCACCATCTTCTTTCTTGCCTTAAGATCCTCCGTCTTTAAGCTTCTGATGCTCTGCCTTTTTTCCGTGTAAAGACTTTCGTCCTTATCCCTGGTCATTACTACGCAAAATCCGTCCGCCTCGGCCAATTTTTTTATTTCAAAAGCTATGGCCAAATTGATGTGCTTTTCGCAAGTGCCGGAAGCCCCCTCCGCTCCTCCATCTATACCGCCGTGGCCCGGATCCAGAACAATGGTATCCTGTTCAGCGGGAAGCCGGGAAACAATCAGCCTTTCCAGCTGCTTTGGAACTGCAAAAACTATCAACAGTATTATCAAAACAAAGAGAATAATTCCAAATGCCCTCTTAACATTCATACCGCAGCCCTCCCGTTTATCCTTGCGGGATATCTGCAATATGTATATGAAAAAGGACATGTCTGTATGATTTATTATGTCAAAACGGTTGCCCGGCCTGCTATTTTTGATTATACACGAAGGAAATATTTCATGCTATACTTAAATAGTACGATATAGGGGAGCAATAAGACAAAAGAAAGGACGCCATGAAAAGACTATATACCGAAAATGTTTACCTGAAGCAAACGGAGGCCCGAATACTAAACCGCATATTAGATCCAAAATTAATAAAGGAGCTGGGCGGACTTGACAAGGAAGGCTCATTTTTGTTGGTTCTTGACCAAACCGTATTCTTCCCGGAGGGGGGCGGCCAGCCCTGCGATTTTGGACGCATCGATTTATGCCAGGTGGTATACGTCTTTGAAAAAGATGAAATCATATATCATCAGGTTGTTTCGAAATCGGATTTTCCAAAACAGATCGGCGAAGAAGTCAACTGCATTCTTGATTGGGACAGGCGTTTTTTGAACATGCAAAGACATTGCGGAGAGCACATCCTGTCCGCAGCCTTTTACGATATCTGCAAAGGAATCAACCGGGGCTTCCATATGGGCGAAGATTATATGACGATAGATATCAGTTTGGAGTCTGATTCGAAGATAAACAAACTTTCCGATGAAGTTATAGCACGCGCAGAATGGGAGGCCAACCAGATGATATGGGATAACCTTCCTGTAAGCACCAGATATTTTGCTGCGAAAGAGGAAGCAGAAAAATATCCTATGAGAAAAGCCCTATCCATTGAACGGGATATTGTCCTTGTCTGTGTAGGTGATGAAACCAAGGCTGCGGGATGTGTAGCCTGCTGCGGTACGCACCCCTCCACAACGGGACAGGTGGGTTTAATTAAAATATACAAATGGGAAAGCTATAAAGGGATGTACAGGATCACTTTCGATGCAGGCGCTGCGGCACTGTCAAATTTCAGGGAACAGGCTGAAATTCTTAAAGTGCTGAGTCAGCGCTATTCAAGCGATGTCCGAAGTCTGATAGCGAAAATAGACGGAAGAGAGCAAAAAGAACGAAACACAAGGCAGGAGCTGTATGAATTAAAAAAAGTATATCTAAACGAACAAAAGGATGATATTCTTTTGTCCGCCGAAAAAACAAAACCCCTGATACGCAAATATTCCTATCTTAAACCTGACGACCTGGCCGCATTATCCCGCCTTTTGCCCGAGGATCTGCCGGATCTCATTTCTTTGGTTGCCGCCAAAGAAAACACTGTAATACTCAGAAGCAACGGAGATATCGATTGCGGAAAAATCGTCAAAGACAATGCAGCGGTGTGGAAGGGAAAAGGAGGCGGAAAATCGACAAATGCCAGAGTTATATTCCCATCCGAACAGGATCTCGACTGCTTTCTGAGCTTTATAAGCAAGGCCTATGCACAGGAAAGAAAGGATAAACAATGATATTTTATATTGATTCGGGGAAACCGGTAAAAAGCGACGCCGTCCCCCATGAAAACATTGATTTTCGTCCTTGCTTTTGCATGTTCAACAGCGAGGAATTCATTCACTACGGCCCTATGCTGCAAATAAGCGACCGCATTTTGGATGATTGTATGAAGGGAAAGACTTCAAGATTTGAAAGTCATGACGGCTTTGATTTTATGTCCCTAAACATCCCTTTGCCCCAAGATCCAATCGGCAGCTTTGAAAGCATCTACATCTATTTCAGGCACAATCTACTGGTATTTGTCTGCGATAACGTAAAAGAGGAAGGCTGTACCGCCAAATTGCTCAGCCTGATTCACAGCGGCGAGGATAGGGTGGGGAATCTATCTTTGGAAAGAATACTTCAGCTTTTTTTCGACCATCTGACATACGAAGACTCCACCATATTAGAAGGTATACAAAAGGAAGCCACTTTAGTGGAAGAGGCACTCATTACCGCAAAGAATCGCGATTATACTGCAGACATCATAGGACTTCGCAAGAAGTTGCTATCCTATAAGCGCTATTATAATCAGTTATCCGCCATATCATCCGCCATAGAGGAGAACGACAACGGACTGCTGACTGAAAATGAATTAAGCTATTTCCGAATTCTTACGAATCGAGTGCAAAGGCTTCTTGCAGAGATTGAAAATCTACAGGATTATATATCCCAGGTAAGGGAGGCATATCAAACTAAGATAGATATCGATCAAAACAGCGTAATGAAGCTGTTTACTACCATTACCGCTATATTCCTGCCCCTGTCCCTTATCGCAGGCTGGTACGGGATGAATCTTAAAATGCCGGAATACAGATGGCCCTTTGCCTACCCCGTTATAATCGCAATCTCGCTTGCGGTGGCTTTGGGAAGCTTCATCTACTTTAAGCGAAACAAATGGTTTTGATGCTATTCCATTGATTTAAGATCCGGACTTAGAAGAAGCCTTGCACCCGTAACATGCTGCACCTGCTTCACGCTGTAATCAGGATGAATCTCTTTCAGGACAATCCCCCCGGGCACTATATCCATGACACCCATCTCTGTAACTATCATGTCCACCACATTTATAGCGGTATAAGGCAAGCTGCATTCATTTAGGATTTTATGTCTGCCTTTTTGGGTATGCTGCATGGCTATTATGACTTTTTTGGCCCCCACCACCAGATCCATGGCACCCCCCATACCGGGCACCATTTTACCTGGGACAATCCAATTGGCGAGATTGCCTTTGCTGTCAACCTCAAGGCCACCTAATACCGTAACATCGACATGGCCCCCTCGAATGATGCCAAAAGAGACAGCGCTGTCAAAATACATCGCCCCTGCATTTACAGTCACATATCGGCCCCCCGCATTTGTGATGTCAACATCCTCTTTGTCGGGTTCAGCAGCCTTGCCCATACCCATAATTCCATTCTCAGACTGCAGAATTATATGAACATCTTTTGGAAGATAATCAGCCACTAAGGTGGGAAGCCCTATACCTAAATTAACCACATCGCCATCCCTCAGTTCCTTTGCAACCCTCTTTGCTATAGTCCGCTTTATATCTGCCATTGCTTTTCACCCCCAACGATGACATCTACAAAAATACCGGATGTGATAACGATATTCGGGTCAATCTCGCCCACATCCACGATTGTGCAGGTCCCGACTATGACGTGATCTGCAGCGGAGGCCATTAAAGGATTGAAGTTTCTAGTGGTGGCATTGTAGGTTATGTTTCCGAATTTATCGGTAACTGTGCCTCGGATCAATGCAAAATCAGCCCGTAGAGGAAGTTCCAGAATGTAGTCCTTCCCATCTATCTTATGAAGCTGCTTACCACAGGCGACGACAGTACCCACCCCTGTGGGAGTCAAAAAGCCGCCCAGTCCCGCACCTCCCGCCCTTATTCTCTCTGCCAGTGTACCTTGGGGAATTAAAATGCATTCAATTCTATGTTCATCTTCCGTTGCATTCATCCTTTGCGCCACCTCAGGATTCAAGCCCACATGCGACGTTATCAAGGTTTTTACCTGGCCGTTTGTAACGAGTTTGCCTACACCCCGTCCCGGGACGCCTGCATCGTTGCATACGATGGTCAAATCTTTTACATTTTTTCGAACCAGGGCGTCGATGAGTATTTCCGGTGTGCCGCAGCCCATAAACCCGCCCACCATAACGCTTGCACCGTCATATAATACGGCAACTGCCTCGTCGGCTGTCCTGATCTTATCGATCATCGCTTTTCCTCCTTCCGCTACATTAAATTGCGCCGAACCACTTCAGTTAAAACAAAAGATGCCACATCCTCGGCATAGGTGTTGGAACCAAAACCTGCATCATATCCCAGCTCATGGGCAAGTTCATGAGATATTCTCGGACCGCCGCAGACCAGTATAACTTTATCCCTGTATCCTTCAGCCTCAAGCAGCTCTACCAATTCGGTAAGATTTTTAATATGAACATCCTTTTGAGTTACAATCTGGGAAACGAGTATGGCATCCGCCTTAATCGCAACAGCCTTAGCAGCCAGAGCCTCATTTGGGACCTGACTGCCCATATTGACAGCTTCTATCCCCCTATATCGTTCCAATCCGAAATGACCGCGAAAGCCCTTCATATTGATTATGGCATCTATTCCGACCGTATGTGCATCGGTACCCGTACAGGCACCCAAGATTTTGATATCGCGTCCGATATTTTCAGCTATAAAGCGTTCGCATTTTTGCCGATCCATCACATCCGCATCCATTTTAGGAACCTTTATGGATGTAAAATCAATTTCATGACGACATTTACCGTAGACTACAAAAAACGTATAGCCGATATCCAGGTTCCTCGAATACACAACATTGGGTTCATCCAATCCCATTTTCCTTACAAGAAGCCTTGCCGCCTCTTCAGCTTCGGCTCCCCCCGGAACCGGCAGGCTGAAAGAAAGCTGCATCATGCCGTCATTAAAAGTATCGCCATAGGGTTTGATCTTTGACAAATCAATATTTTTTTCGACTGAAACATTGGCCATCTTTATCACCTCCCATCATGAGCGGAATGAATGGATTAAAATATTTTTCGTCCTTGACGCATACTCCTGCAAGGCCCTTTCCGCCATCCTTTGATCGCTTTATGCCCCCGAATTTTCCTTTTTCAATTGTGGAAAACAGCCCCTCTTGTTCAATCTCTTTTAAAAGCCTTCCTGCCTCGATAAGCACGTTGTTTGCTCTTCTTTGAATTATACCACCTCGTTTAAACTCAATTTCTTCCCCTAAATCTCTGGCATTGTTGAAAACGTAATCGGCATTTTCAATGGAAAGCATTCGGTCATGCAAATGGGGCGTGTGAATGGCCTCCGTCAACATCCCTAAAAGCTGCAAGGACTGACCTGACCAGACAGAAACCAGGTTAAACAGGGCGTTTTGGACATGGCCCTTAAATATATTGCCGGTCATAAATTTTGTAGGAGGCATATATTTCAAAGGGGCCTCAGGAAATATCTCTCTTGCCATGACCGCCTGGGCCAGCTCATAAAGAAAACCGTTTTCTATGCCTGGATCCATCTCAAACGCATGGCCGAGCCCCATCTGATTTGAGGGGATATTCGCTAAAACCGCAAACTGTTCATTTATAAATTGGGAAGCGAGCACTGTATGGGCTTCCCCATATGCATCGGCAGTTGTAAGGTAGTTGTCCTCGCCTGAATTGAATACTATCCCCGAGTAGCCTATTATAACTCTGGAAAAATATTGGTCCACTAAAGTCCTTTGCATGTTAATATCCCTAAACAATATACCGTAAAGCGCATCGTTTAACATGACATCAAGTCTTTCAAGGGCTCCCATAGCCGCAATTTCAGGCATGCACATCCCCGAGCTGTAATTGCACAGGCGTATATATCTTCCAGTCTCTTTTCCGACTTCATCCAATGCATTCCTCATCAGACGAAAATTCTCCTGTGTGGCATAGGTGCCGCCGAAGCCTTCCGCAGTAGGCCCGTAGGGCACGTAATCCAAAAGGCTTTGGGCGGTTGTTCTTATCACGGCAATAATATCGGCTCCTTGCCTGGCAGCCGCTTTGGCCTGCACCATATCCTCATAGATATTTCCTGTGGCGACAATGACATATAAATAAGGTTGCCTTCCTTGTCCGATCTCGGCAATATATTCCTCTCTTTTTAACCTCTGCTTTTTAATCCTTTCCAAAGATTCAACAACTGCCGGGAAAACTGCTTCTTTCGCCTTACTTACGCTGACGGCGGGAAGTTTCAGCATATCCAAGCTCCCATCACTTACCCTCTCTGCAATTTCCTGTGCGGAAAGATCCGTCCCGATCATTGCACAGCCTATCCAATAAGCAGCCCCGTAGGGAAGGCCCCCTCCGTTTTTTACGGCATCGATCAATACATTGGGTAATGGCGTATCCGCTTCATTCATTCCATCGACCCCCAACAGACGGGCGACCGTTCTTTCGGTGCTTACCGTTGTATGCCGGTCGATGAACATTTGTACATCCCTTGCTATCCTTGCGGCGCACGATCTTGCGCTGTCAATCACTTCAGGATCCAAATCCAACTTATTCTTCATGCCCCTGATCCTCCAAATATTTCTTGGCCGATTGTATTATCTCCTCATATATTCCCAGCATGCTTGCAATATTAATTGCATCCCTTGGGACCTCTTTCGATTTTTCAATTGCGAAGAGGCGATAGTCCATATGCTTAGCTATTATTTCTATCCTCCCTTTGCGGTTTGCGCAGATAAGCTCTTGCGCAAGCCTGTTAAAATCCACGCCTGATAAGCCTCTCACTTGAAGATTTACGACAGCTCCTCCCGAACCGACATTATCATAATGGGTGGTGATCACGCTGATGTAGGGCTTATCTTTTAAATAGTTGACGAAAGCCCGCGTCAAGGCCCTTCCCTCCGTCGGATTCGTCCCCAAAGCCGGTTCATCGATGAGCAAAAGAGCCCTTTTCCCGCTCTTATCCAAAAGCTGCTTAAGCTCCTCCATTTCACCTCCGAACCCTGACAATCCCCTTACAAGACTTTGACTGTTTCCGGTGAGCAAGCCAATATGACTGGAAAGACCTATTGCCGCGTAACTTGCAGGTATGAAATACCCGTGCTGGGCCAACAAAGCACAAAGGCCTATTAATTTTAATGTAACGGTCTTCCCTCCCATATTGGCGCCGCTTATACAAGTTACTCCCGTTTCAAGTGTAATTGCAACAGGGCAAAACTCTTTCCCCTTTTCTTTCAGCACCTCCTCAACAACCAGATGCCTCCCATCCGCAATTTCAATTGTGTGTTCGCCTTTGATTAAAGGCTTCACGCAATTATGCTCTAAGGCGTATATCGCTTTGGCTACTATAAAATCCAAACCCCCTATTATTTCGCAGTTAGCAAGTATGATATGACTGAATTCAGCAATTGTTTCAGATAAAGATTTTTGCACCGCCAGCTCTTCCGCTTCTATGGCAGCATTCAGCTGCTCGATTTCTTCTTGCATGTAAAGTGTTTCTTCATCTGCTCTTAAAGCGAATACTGCTGCATTATGATCCTCAAAGGATAATAATAAATCAGGGATGTTCATCGCTTTTTCAAAATTTGCGCGGTCATATTTTGAGATTGCATATTCAAATTTCGATGTGATGGATATTCCGTACTCGGATTCCACCTGCCGTTTTTTTTCCTTTTGCTTTATTTGTATCGAAGTATCCAGCCTGCCCCTGTTTGATCTCAGCTCCGCAAGAGTTTTTGAAAAGCAGTCATAAATATAAAAGGTATTTATTCTTTGCCCTTCCGGATCCAAAGCGTCTAAAAGGGGCAAGATACTTTTGAGCTTGAATTCTTTTTGCAGGGGAGGAAGTGAAACGAGCAGCTCTTCGAGGGCTTTCATCTGCAGCAACAGGCTTTTAACCTCAAAAAGTTCCACAACCGTAAGTATGCTGCTATTGCTTCGCCTTATGGTAAGGGAGATATCTTTAACCTTTGCAAAAATCCTTCGTATCGCGGCTATTACCTCATGATCATCTCTTACTGAATAAAAAACGGACTCCAGTCTTGAAAGCTCAAGAATCAGCTCTTTTTCCCGCGACGGAGGAAACGGAGAATTCTGCCTCTTTTTTTGCTTCCCAAAAGGCGTAAGCACATCTATTGATTTAATCACATGTTCAAATCCGGTTTCTTTCCTGGTTTTTTCATTGCATATCCTCATATTTCGCCTCTTTGATACATCACATCAAATACGGGAATATCCCCCGCCGCTTTTTTAACGGCAATCAGCATCCTTTCGGGGGCAAAGGAGTACCCTAAAGGAGAATAGGGATTGACGCTCAGTGCCAAGACGGTGATGTTTTCCAATACCTTTACGGAAAGACCCTTCCTGCACAGTCTTTGCCAGTTGTTTCGGGGAATAAAGATCTTCGTCGGATCCTTGAGAATGAAGTCAATCCTTCCGAGTTTTTGGGGATCGATGTCCTCCAAAACGGAGGAAGTAAAAGCACCGGGGATAAAAACCCATTCGGTATTTACATCCACGGCATTATCGATATTTTTTCCGGCATACAGTCCGGTTCTTAACCCGAGAGCCCTTATCCCTTCATTGCCGCCTATAAGTATTCTGCCTTTGCCGGCCTCTTTAATGAGTATATCCCGCATTTCACCATAAGGCAGTCTGGGAAGCCTGTAAAGATTTAGTGTATGAGCCGTTTCGTCTGCAACCGTCCTTAAATCCCTGGAAAGCACCGCTCCCGTGGCCAGAATTATAGCGGAGGATGAGCCCGGCGCAGCTATTGATCTTCGATCGGCAGCCCCGTCAATGAGCACCATGTCTGCACCCAAAGAAAGCATATCTTCACATAACTTTTTCAGATCACTGCCGACTGCGGGACCTGCCGTCTGAACGTAGCCTCTTCCCGCTACACGGCAGATCAACAATTGCCCTAATGCTGTTGAAAAATCAGTCATGCATAATATTTCGAGGCCTGCATCTGAAAGTTCATACAGCTTAACCGGGACAGACACCAGAGTACCCGCCTCCAGAAACACTTTGGGCTTTTCAGAACCTGTCACAATATCCATATTTTCGCCGTCTCTTCCGGTCGAGGTTATCCCTAAAGCGATTCCGTGATCATACGCCTTATCTATTAAGTAATTCAGAGTTGTAGTCTTGCCAGAGTTTTTTTCCATCCCCACTATGGCTATTGTCTTGTAATCCTTCCCGAAAAGATTCAGTAGGTTCATCTGTTTGTCCTGTTGCGATTATGCCGGGGCAAATCTGAAGGTTCTAACGATAGGCGCTCTCCAAGAATCAAATTGGCTACCCCTTCAAAATGATATGCTTTTTCCCCCGTGCAGTGATCGCAGGTGCAAGGAAGCTTCTCATGTATTTCGGGTTCCGTATATGTTGTAATAACTCCTTCATAGTTTCTTAAAATAATTTTGTCGGGAGATTGGGATATGACATATTGAGGCATGATCGGTATTTTACCGCCCCCCCCCGGAGCATCTACCACGAAAGTCGGCACGGCATAACCGGATGTATGCCCCCTTAAGGCCTCGATTATTTCTATTCCGGCAGACACCTTGGTGCGAAAATGCTCAATGCCAAGGGAAAGATCACACTGATAAATGTAGTAAGGTCTTACCCGGTTTTTAACAAGGATGTGGACTAAATCCCTCATTATGTGGGGGCAATCGTTGACCCCGCGAAGCAGTACGGATTGATTTCCCAAAGGAATGCCTGCGTCCGCAAGTTTCCTGCAGGCTTCCGCGGCCTCGGAAGTCATCTCCTTTGGATGATTAAAATGCGTGTTCAGCCATATAGGGTGGTACTTCTTCAACATGTTTACAAGATCATCGGTGATCCTTTGGGGCATGACTACTGGAGTTCTGCTCCCCAACCTTATGATTTCCACATGGGAAATGCTTCTTAGTTCCTTGATGATATACTCCATCTTATCGTCGCTGATCAACAGACAGTCTCCTCCGGACAGCAGGACATCGCGGACCCGAGGAGTATTCCGAATGTATTTTATGCACTTTTCGATGTCTTCCATACTCCTTGCGGAATCGGTTTCCCCCGAAAGCCTCCTTCTTGTACAGTGCCTGCAATACATCGAGCATTGATCAGTGACAAGAAAAAGAACCCTGTCGGGATATCTGTGAGTCAGGCCAGGCGCAGGTGAGTCTTCATCCTCATGAAGAGGATCAACCATGTCGGCCTCGCTTCTGTGGGTTTCGGCCAAAACCGGCACCGCCTGCATCCTTACGGGACACCTGGGGTTATCGGGATCCATCAAAGACGCATAATAAGGGGTTATGCCGAGGCGAAAATTTTTCACTACATCGCCGATGTCCTTTTCTTCACGGGAAGTAAGATTTATGATTTTCTTAAGCTGATCCACCTCAGTAATGCGGTTTCTTACCTGCCATCTCCAATCGTTCCAATCGGATTTTGCAACATCATTTCGACTGCTGATCATTTTGATCCTCCTTTACCGCCCACACCTAAGCATATATTTCCGTGAATAATCTTTTAAGATATTCGTTTTCTCTAAGCACCTGCAATGCTATGGCAGCATGACCGGCGGTATAGCCATTCCCTATCATCATATTCACGTCTTTGCCTACACCTTCCGCTCCGAGAGCCGCTTTTGCAAAATTTGTTGCCATGCTGAAAAAATATACCGTCCCGCCGTCTTTACAGGCTAATATGCTGGCCATCTCTGTGTTTTGTATGTTTACACAATTAATTACTATGTCAGACAGCCTTCCGTCCGTGATTTCCATAACCTGACTGTAGACCTTAATTGCGTCCGTAGCATCGCAAGCAAAGTATTCATCGGCTAAATTGAGATTGCGAGCCCGGTTCGTACTTTTGTCACTACCTCCTATACAGATCACCTTACCCGTCACACCAGCCCTTTTTTTGGCTTCATGCAGGCACAGCAGACCGGACTTTCCGCCCCCCCCTATAACCGTTACCGTATCCCCCGGGCGAACAAGCTTCGCAGTCTGTGCAGGAGCACCTGCTACATCCAACACTGAAAGGGCAAGGTTTTCCGGCATATCCTCGGGAAGAATCGCATATATGCCGCTTTCAAATAAAATGGCATTGCCTTCAATATCAACCTGATCTATTTCTGGTCTCACCTCAAGGATTTCATTGATAATAAGGGGGGTCAGGGATAAAGAAACAAGGGTAGCTATCCTGTCGCCCTTCGACAGCTCCGTTTTATCCGCCAGCGAAGGTCCGATCTTTTCAACGGTTCCAATGAGCATTCCGCCGGAACCGGTAACGGGGTTTTTATGCTTGCCCTGTTTATCCACAATACTTTTTATAATTCGTTTGATCTCATCAATCCTGCCTCCTGCCTGCTTTGATATCTGCGTGAAACTGGCGGAATCGATGTTCAAGGTTTTTACGTCAATTAAAATCTCGTTATCATAGATTTCCATACTGTTATCAATTTTATCCGCGGGCTGAGGCAGCGCCCCTGCAGGCTCGATAACCCGGTGAGTTCCATAAGGACATCCCTTTTTCATATCGACTCCTCTCGCCATAACTTAACTTTTCACTTATTTTTCGCTTTTAATCTGAATTGATCCCTCTTTTATCATTTAAAATAGCAATTACTATGCCAATGCCGCCAGCTGTTTCCTGCCTATCCTGTTGCCCCCGTAAATAGGAGTGTTTCAGATCCCGCGAAACATTTGCGACAGATGTAATAACATTTCAAAAAATACAAAAGCGGTTCAAACCCCCTTTGAGACTGAACCGCTATATGTTCATATTTGATATTTGTTTTTCTTCCTTATTATCTGCGTTTGGCTTATCCCTATCGCCCTGGCCGCCTTCCTGGACGAACCGTATTTCTCATATGCATATTTTATTATATTCTTTTCGAAATTGTCCACAAGGTTTTTCAGGTTCAGTCCCTTCCCTTCAATAAAAATGTCCTCCCCCTCCGAAGCTGCATGTTCAAACAAATCTGCATGCAGCTCCTTAACCACGTCAAATACGGTGATGACTTCACCTTTTGCCGCAATGAGCAGCCGCTGGGCAACGTTTTCCAGCTCCCGAATGTTGCCCGGCCAATCACTGCCCTTAAGATATTCAAGTGCATCCTCCGTGATGCTTCTCTCTATGCCGAATTTTTCGCTGTATTTATCGATGAAGTGCTCCATAAGGGCCGGTATTTCCGCACAGCGCTCCGACAAAGGCGGCACCCTTATAGGAAACACATTCAATCGATAGTATAAGTCCCTTCTGAATTTTTTTTGATCTGCGGCCTCCTCAAGGTTTTGATTGGTCGCGGAAATTATGCGCACATTGGTCTTAATGGGCCTGGTGCCCCCTACTCTGTAGAATTCCCCGTCCTGCACGACTCTTAGCAGCTTTGCCTGTATGTCCGGGGAGAGCTCTCCCACCTCATCAAGAAAGATTATGCCGTTGTCAGCCAGTTCAAAATATCCCTTCTTGCCGCTTTGGCCGGCCCCGGTAAACGATCCTTTTTCATAACCGAAGAGTTCAGATTCTATGAGGTTTGCTGCAATTGAGGCGCAGTTAATTTTGACATAGGGCTGCATTCTTCTGCCGCTGTTCTTTTGGATGATGCTCGCCACCTTTTCCTTCCCCACGCCCGTGTCCCCCATTATCATAACGTTGCAGTCGTATTTTGCAACGCTTAAAATCTCATCCATAACCATAGCCATAGCCCGACTTTCACAGATGAAATCCTCTACCAGACTTTTGCGGTAACCGTGCAGCTCAAGGCTTTTACTCGATCGTCCCAGAGGATAGTCGGCATCGTCCTCAACTTTATGCCCTGCCTTAGTCGCCTTTTCCAGATAAGGGGCCAACTCCTTGACTATCCCGATATCGAATTCATCATATTCTTCAAGGAAGCCCTCAGCGCATCGTATGGTAAGCTGCCTGGATACAGATTCGGTGATGTAGAGAGCTATATTATAGTTATTGATTAAATTGGCGAAAAAAACAGTGCCTCCATAGCGGGTTGAAAGAATATTGATAGTTTCGGCACCCGGTATATCTGCGCAGTTTATGCTCATGTCGAACAGCTTCTTTGCATTGAGCTTCTTGAGGCATTCCACCGGCCTCAAAATGTTCATATAATGTATGTCCGTAAAAATCTTTTTTAATAAATCGTCGATGGATTTACCTTTAAAAAGAATGTCCGAGCGCTCGTCGAAAAGACAGACGATGGCGGCATTTGGAGAGGCCTTTCTTGCCACATAACCAAAAAGCATATTTGTAAGAAGATTGTTCCCCACTACAAGAAATGCAGATTTTCCTTTAGCCGCTTCGCTTACGGCGTAAAGAGTGCCGGATTCGTCATAGGCATAAAGTAGCAGATTTACGGGAATGCCGGCAGGGGGTTTGACGACAGGAAAATCATCAAAGAGAATCGCATGCCCTTCCGCCTCCACCTGAGAATAAGCAGGATCTATGCTTGTAATCCGGCTGATGTATAAAGGTATAGCTGCCAAAGAGGCATTGCAAATGACCTCGTCCCCT
>CAYRNC010000008.1:0-36001 GCA_964425645.1 uncultured Oscillospiraceae bacterium
CTTCTATATATTATGATAGTTTTTTGGATATTGGCACTCTTTTCAGCGGTCCTTAACCTGCCCGGCATAGCAGGTCTCATTTTGTCGGTAGGTATGGCGGTAGATGCTAACGTTATTATATTTGCCAGAATAAAAGAAGAGTATCGGAATGGAAAAAGCCTTCGTGTTTCTGTAGGGTCTGGCTTTAAACGTGCGATGGGAACAATTATAGATTCACAGCTTACGACCATGATAGCAGGTATAGTGCTTTATCAATTCGGGACAGGCCCGGTACGCGGGTTTGCACTTACATTGATGATCGGTATCGTTGTCAGCGTGTTAACAGCTGTTTTTGTCACTCAATTCCTGCTTAACACCCTTGTGGAAAGTAAAACTTTTGGCAATCCTAAGCTGTTTGGTCTGACGGGTGAACGCTTTACATTAAAAAAAGAATTTTTCTATTTAAAATACCGCAAGTATTTTTATGCCGCCGCTGTTGTATTAATTGTTCTGGGAATAGGAACCGGGTTTATAAGAGGATTTAACTACGGTATTGATTTTACAGGCGGTACAATGATCCAAATGGATATGGGAGAAACAGTATCGGTGGAAGCCGTTCAGGATATATTGGAGAAAAATGATATCACAGGAACCGTAGTACATGCCGGTGAAGGAAATAAAGAAATTATAATAAAAACGACTGAAGCTCTAAACAATGAAGCCCGACAAAAGCTTTTCTCGGATTTTTACGCCGGATTTGGATTAAGCGAGGCCAATTTATTGGCTACAGAGCAATTCAGTGCATCCGTGGGTGATCTTTTAAAAGTAAATGCGGTAAAAGCGGTACTAATCGCCACACTGTTCATGCTGATCTACATCATAATTCGATTTGAATGGAAATTCGGAATAGCTGCCATCGCAGCCTTGATGCATGATGTACTGATAGTGATCGCTTTTTACGGGTTTTTTCGCATACCCATCAATAATCCTTTTATAGCCGGCATCCTTATCGTTGTCGGATATTCCATAAACGACACCATCGTTGTATTTGATAGGATCCGTGAGAATAAAAAGCTGATGAGAAAAGGGCGAATGGAAGAACTGATTGATAAGAGCATAAACCAGACTTTAGTGCGATCCATCATGACATCCATAACCACCATAATAGCCATAATACCGCTGTTTGTTTTGGGTGGAACGACAATACGGGATTTCACACTTCCCCTGATTGTAGGTATAACAGCAGGGGCTATTTCATCCATAACAATTGCAAGCCCCCTTTATTACGAAATTGACAGGCGGAGCAATAAACCGCGTTATAAAGGGAAAAAATGAGGTATATATGATTAATACGGAGCGCATGGAAGAATTTCTTGAGGACCTGCTCATAATCAATCCCAATTATGATCTTGAGCTGCTTGAGCGCGCTTATCGTAAGGCAGAAGAGGTTCATGAGGGACAGCTCCGTAAATCAGGTGAAGATTATATCATCCATCCAATGTCCGTTGTAAAAATATTAGCTGATTTGGGAATGGATGAAAACACCCTTATAGCCGGATTGCTTCATGACTCCGTTGAGGATACCCCTTATACACTGGAAGACATTAAAGCGGATTTTGGTGAAGAAGCCGCTTTATTGGTCGATGGCGTTACCAAACTTGGCTCATTGATCTATGAAAGCAAGGAAGAGCGGCAGGCGGAAAACTTAAGAAAAATGTTTCTTGCAATGTCAAAAGACATTAGAGTTCTCATTATTAAACTGGCTGACAGATTACACAACCTTCGTACGATCAATTACATGAATGAGGAACAAATTAAAGAAAAATGCAAGGAAACTTTGGAGATTTATGCCCCTTTGGCCAGCCGGTTAGGTATATTCTCTATGAAATTTGAACTGGAAGATATCGCATTAAAATATCTTGATCCGGAAGCCTATTACAATCTTGTCGAACAGGTGAACAAAAGAAGAGATCAGCGCCAGGAAAGCATCGAAAAAATAATTTCAGCCATAAGAATTGCTTTGAACAACCTGGAAATGATTTATGAGATAAAGGGTCGCAATAAGCACTTTTACAGCATCTATAGAAAAATGAAATATCAGGATCGACAGCTGGATGAAATTTTCGATCTGATGGCAATCAGAATTATAGTAAACAGTGTAAAAGATTGTTACGCTGCATTAGGTGTGGTACATACCTTGTGGAAACCGATTCCCGGCCGCTTTAAAGACTATATTGCGATGCCCAAACCCAACCTCTATCAATCCCTGCACACAACGGTCATCGGCAACAACGGTGA
Source organism: uncultured Oscillospiraceae bacterium (assembly GCA_964425645.1). Taxonomy (GTDB): domain Bacteria; phylum Bacillota; class Clostridia; order Peptostreptococcales; family Anaerovoracaceae; genus CAYRNC01. The sequence continues at coordinate 2,278 of CAYRNC010000008.1, forward strand.
ACCTTTTGAAATACAGATCCGAACTCATGAAATGCATAGATTGGCTGAATACGGCATAGCCGCCCATTGGAAGTATAAGGAGGGCGTGACCCGGGATCAGGAAGAGGGAAGATTGGCCTGGCTGCGACAGACACTTGAATGGCAAAAGGAAATGAACGATCCTAAAGAGTTCATGGAAACACTGAAGATAGATTTGTTTTCAAATCAAGTTTTCGTATTTACGCCGAAAGGAGATGTGATAGAACTGCCGGCAGGATCTACTCCACTGGATTTTGCATTTAAAATTCACACCGCCATCGGAGCCAAGTGCGTGGGCGCGAAAGTAAACGGTAAAATGGTTCCAATCGATTACCCACTTAAAAACGGTGAGATAGTGGAAATCGTAACCTCAAACAGCAGCAAAGGGCCAAGCATAGATTGGCTTAAAATAGTTAAAAGCAATACTGCCAGAAATAAAATCAGGCAGTATCTTAAAAAAGAAAACAAGGGTGAAAGCGTTGAAAAGGGGAAAGAAATGCTTTTAAAGTACATCCGAAGAAAAGGTTATGATCCCCAACAAATAATGCGCAGCCAGTGGATCAATAAAGCATCTAAGAATCTGAACATCGCTTCATCTGACGATTTGTACTCCTCAATTAGCTACGGTGGAGTATTGCTTTCAAAGTTGACAATAATGCTTATCGGGTTTTATCATGAAGAAAAGCAGCTGGAATTAAAGAAAAAAGATGAAGAATTTGAAATCGATGACAGAAAAAAAGAAAAAACCGAAGCCCATACCGGCGTAACGGTAGAAGGCATGACTGATTTGCTGGTTCGTTTTGCAAAATGCTGTAATCCTGTTCCCGGCGATGAAATAATAGGATTTATAACAAAGGGCAGGGGAATATCAGTGCACAGAAAGGATTGCATCAACATCCTTTCACTGCCTGAAAAAGAAAGACAACGCTTTATTGAGGTTGAATGGGATTTAGCGAAATCGGGTGTATCCTATAACGCGGATATACATATACTTGCCGAAGATCGAAAGGGGCTGTTTTCGGATATTTCGAGGGTTTGCGAAGATATGGATGTGCATATTGCAGGAGTAAATGCAAAAAGCAGCAAAGAAAATATCGCAAATATCACCATGACTTTATCTTTGTCCAACACAAATCAGTTGGAAAAGGTTTTAAAACAGCTGAGAGGTGTGCAAGGGGTAGCCGATGTTTATCGTGCCAGCATGTAGTTTATACTGAAATGGGGCAGTTATGAGAGCGGTAGTACAAAGAGTAATCTATTCTGATGTTGCGATAGAAGATATTACTAGGGAAAGCATAGGAAAAGGAGTTACGGTTTTGCTAGGTGTCGAAAATGATGATACATCGCTGGATGCACGGTATGTTGCAAATAAAGTATGCGGCCTTCGCATTTTCGATGATAAAAACGGAATTATGAACCTTTCAATTTTAGACATAAAGGGTGAGATGCTAGTCATTTCTCAATTCACGTTGCTAGGTGATTGCAGAAAAGGAAAACGGCCAAGCTATACTAAGGCCGCAAAACCCGAAATAGCCGAAAATCTTTACAGGGAATTCGTACGATGCTGTGTTGAAAGCGGAATTTCTGTAAAAGAAGGGATGTTTCGTGCTGAAATGCTTGTAAGGATTGAAAATGACGGCCCTGTCACAATCCTAATCGATAGTAAAAAACAGTTTTAAAAGAAAGGAAGAACTATATTTATGCAGATCAAACATTACCTAAGCGGCATGCTGGCTGTAAATTGCTATCTGGTCATCGATGAAACGACTAAGAAAGCCTTCATTGTAGATCCGGGAGGTGTAAATAAGCAATTATTAAATGATATCAAAGAAAAAGGACTTGATCCTCAATATATAGTATTGACCCATGGGCATGGGGATCATATAGGGGGTGTTCCATATTATCAAAAGCAGTTTCCCGGCATAAAATTGGTAGCACATGAAGAAGAGAAAAATATGCTTATGGATCCCAAGCTTAACCACTCCCCCCAAACCTGTGCCAAACCAATTTCCATTGATGCGGATATTTATGTAAAAGATGAAGACACATTGACAGTAGGAGAATTAACTTTGCAATTTATTCATACACCCGGTCATACAAAAGGCGGTATGTCAATATATGTTGATAACAACCTTTTTTCGGGGGATACACTTTTTGCCCAATCGGTGGGCAGAACGGATTTTAACGGCTCCTCCTTTTCCCAACTTCGGGACTCCATACAAAACAAGCTTTATAAATTGCCCGATGAAACCGTAGTATACCCCGGTCATATGGGTACTACAACAATTGGACTGGAAAAGGAGCACAATCCTTTTGTATAGAATAGATTTTAATCAGACACAAAACCCTTATGAGCTGAATGAAATGGTCAGAATGTTTCTGCCCGATTCCTCGTATGAACTCGTAAAGCTGAACATAAATGATTCTAAAGAACCAAAAAGTCTGCGCATACCCGATGGGATAATTGATAAAAATGAGGGGAAAAGATATTTATATCGATTTTTCAGCAAGGAAGCAGGGTATTTCCCGGAATGGGGAATACTGACAGGCATCAGGCCCGTTAAGCTGACAGGAGAGATATTAAAAAAAACAGGATCAAAGTCGTTAACAAAAGATGTTCTGATTGATGACTACTATGTCTCAAGTAAAAAAGCAGATCTGCTGTTGTCCATTTTCGATGTTCAACAAAAATATCTTAACAGAACAGATACAAACACGGTAAGCCTATACATCGGAATTCCGTTTTGCCCCTCTCGCTGCCTGTATTGTTCATTTACTTCCTGTCAGGCAAATGAAGAAGAAATCGGCCTCTATCTAAATGCATTATTTGCCGAAATGAGCTTCGTCGGAAAGGAGATGGAACGGAAAAAAATTTATCCCGAATCCATATATATAGGAGGCGGCACTCCGACCACTTTAAATGCAAAGAATTTATCCGGGCTGCTTTACAGAATCAATCATTTCTTTAATATGAAACATGTAAAGGAATTCACCGTCGAAGCAGGAAGACCGGACACCATTACTCTTGAAAAGCTTGAAATCATATTGGAAAATGGCGGCGACAGGATATGCATAAATCCTCAGACAATGAAAAAGGATACTTTAAAACGAATCGGAAGAAATCATGGGCCTGAAGATTTGTACAGATCCGTCAATCTGGCCCGCAGGGCAGGGTTTCAAAAAATTAACAGCGATGTCATAGCCGGATTGCCGGGTGAAAATTTGGACGATTTCCTTTTTACGATTAACGCGCTGACGGATATTCATCCGGAAAACATAACAGTTCATACGCTGGCTGTAAAAAGGGCCTCAAAATTAAAGGAAGAAGACAGATATTACAGCTACGGAAAAGGCGAATCGGCAGACGAAATGCTTAAATATGGCTCTTTGCTATTGACTGATGCCGGATACAGGCCGTATTATTTATATCGTCAAAAGCAAACGATAGGAAATTTAGAGAATACAGGCTACTCTTTGCCAGGAACAGAAGGCCTTTATAATATTAAAACCATGCATGAATGCCAAACAAATATAGCTATGGGTGCAGGGAGCATAAGTAAAGTGGTGTTTCCAAAGGAAAATCGTTTAGAACGCGTTCCCAATGTATCAAACTATAAGATCTATATTGAGAGAATCGATGAAATGCTATCGAGAAAGAAAGAAAGGATATTCTTATGACAGAGGTTGCCGTATGGAAAAGAACCAACATGTGCGGCGAGTTAAGATTGAAGCATGTTGGAACCGATGTGGTGCTAAACGGATGGATTCAAAAGAAACGTAATCTGGGAGGATTGATTTTCTGCGATTTGAGAGATAACAGCGGGATAATTCAAATTGTATTTAACCAGGATGTTTCAAGAAAATTGTTTCATAAAGCGGACGGGCTTAAAAGCGAGTACGTAGTGGGAATCAAAGGTAACGTCAGGGAGAGAGAATCTAAAAATAAAGAACTTTTTACAGGGGAAATTGAAATCTTTGCAGATGATTTAATGATATATTCAGAAGCCGATACCCCTCCGATCTATATAAAAGATGACGATGACGTTTCAGAAAACCTGAGACTTAAATACCGATATTTGGATTTAAGAAAATTTAAAATGCAGCGCAATCTGAGATTTCGGCACAAAGTTACAAAGGTCACCAGAGATTTTTATGATGCCCGGGGTTTTGTAGAAGTAGAAACGCCTATGCTTATAAAACCCACACCCGAGGGAGCCAGAGATTATTTGGTTCCAAGCAGGGTGAATCAAGGATCCTTTTATGCGCTTCCCCAATCACCGCAAATGTTCAAGCAAATCTTAATGGCCGGCGGTATTGATAAATACTATCAGATTGTAAAATGCTTTCGTGATGAAGACCTCAGGGCCGACCGACAACCGGAATTTACTCAGATAGATTTGGAAATGTCTTTTGTCGATGTGGATGATGTGATCAGCCTTCAGGAAGCCTATATGTCCTACCTATTTAAAGAGCTTCTGGACATAAAAATTGAGACGCCTTTTCCTCGATATACTTATCGGGAAGCTATGGAATCCTTTGGCAGTGATAAACCTGATACGCGATTTGGTTTTTTACTTAAATCTTTAAATGAAATCGTTAAAGACAGTCCTTTTCCGATTTTTAAAGATGCCGTTTCCGCGGGGGGAGATGTAAGGGCGATAAACATAAAGGAATATGCCGATCAATTCAGCAGAAAGGATATTGACAGACTTCAAAATGATATTAAAAGCTACGGGGCAAAAGGATTAGCATGGATTCGCACAAAAAATGATGATATAAGCTCGTCTTTTAACAAATTTTACGACGTGGAGAAACTTAAAAATCTGGCATATCATATGAATGCAGGAAAAAACGACCTCATACTTATCGTTGCAGGAAATAGCAGGATCGTCTTTGACAGCCTTGGATATCTGAGAAAAGAAATAGCCGACCGCCTTGGCCTTATAAAATCATATAAAGGTTATGATATTCTCTGGGTGGTTGATTTTCCTTTACTGGAGTATGATGAAGATGCAGGGCGTTTTACAGCTGTCCATCATCCTTTTACCTCTCCAAAAACTGAGGATATACCCATGCTTGATACCCATCCCGAAAAGGTCCGGGCGAAAGCGTATGATATCGTTATGAACGGCGTAGAGCTGGGGGGCGGAAGTATAAGAATACATGACAGCGGCCTGCAAAGAAAAATGTTTGCCGCCTTGGGACAAAGTGCCGAGGAAACAGATAATAAGTTCGGGTTTTTGCTAGATGCGTTTCGATATGGGGTACCTCCTCATGGAGGGATAGCATATGGCCTGGACCGTCTGGTTATGCTTTTGTCCGAAGAAAGCAGCATAAGGGAAGTTATAGCATTTCCTAAAAACCAGGCTGCTTCGTGCATGATGTCCGAAGCACCTTCAAAAGCATCAGAGGAACAATTGCAGGAGCTGGGCATAGAGCTCAAGAAGAACGATCATGGCAGATAAAATTGGAATAATCGGAGGGACGTTTGATCCCATCCACTACGGGCATCTGATATTGGCAGAGCAGGCACGTGACGGGGCAGGCTTGGATAATGTCGTATTCATGCCTACAAAGCAGTCCCCTTTTAAGATGAATGCAAAGGCAGTGTCGGAGCAGCACCGTTATGCGATGGTCCGGACCGCAATCCTTGATAATCCCGGGTTCTCTGTCTCGGATATCGAGATAAAAGGTCCTGATATATCCTACACCGTCGATACCCTGCAAGCCTGCCGTTTGGCGTATGGGCCCGATGCTCGCATATGCTTCATATGCGGCACGGATTCATTTATAAGTATGGAATATTGGAAGCATGCAGAGTCTATTTTTAAAGAGTTCACTATTATTGTGGGCTCAAGACCGAGATATAAGGACAGAGCAAGAGATATTCTGATAAGAAAGCTGAACACCCTATACGGGACGAGGGTTGAAAAAATACACATGCCGAAAATCGATATTTCATCTACGGATATTAAAAAAAGAATATATGAAGGAAGATCGATAAAATATCTTCTGCCTTCTGATATAGAAAAATATATTAACCTGTATGAATTATATCGCTGACTTGTTGGAGCCAACGCATAATGGTATATTATAGATGATGAATAACAGCATAAAAATTAGAATTGAAACATACCTTGAGAGTTCTTTAACAAAAAAGCGCAAACAGCACACCTATTCCGTGGTGCGTGAAGCCTGCTCGCTGGCACTTCATTATGGAGAAGATCCGAAAAAAGCAGAACTGGCTGCTCTTTTTCACGATGCCTACAGGGATAAACCCAAAGAGATATTGGATAGCTATATCAAAGCATGGAATATTGATTCGACCTATCTTGGAGATGTCAATCTGTCCCATGGTAAAGTAGCTGCTTTGGCTATGGAAAGGGAGTATGGAGTAAAGGATAAAGATTTAATAAATGCTGTAGCATTCCATACAACAGGCAGGCCGAACATGTCTTTGTTGGAGAAAATAATCTATCTTGCGGATGCAATTGAACCGAACAGGTGCTATCCCGGGGTCCGGGAACTCCGAAAATTGGCATACAGGGATATCGATAAAGCCTGCGTTTTAGCATTGGAAAATTCTATAAAATATATACAAAGCCAAAAGCTGAGCCCGGCTTCTGATACCGTCAAAGCAAAGCAGCTTTTACTGGCAGAAGAAAGGAGTAAGCATGAACAACCGTGATATCGCTATAAAAACTGCACAGGTCCTGAAGAATAAAAAAGCACAAGATGTGGTGGTCATTGACATCACCGACAAATCCTCATTTGCGGACTACCTTGTAATAGCTTCCGGAATATCGGAAAGACAGCTCGGTACATTGGTTTCCCAAGTAGAAGATAAGCTTGCCGTGGAGGGGATCTGTTCAAAAAATGTAGAGGGAGGCAGGAATTCCGGATGGGTTCTGCTTGATTACGGAGATATCATCGTAAATATTTTTACAAAGGAACAGAGGGACAGATACAATTTAGAAAAGATCTGGGCGGACGGTTCCCATCTTGATATAGAGTAAATACACAAAAGACGGAGGAGTCATTAATGCATAAGCAATATAGGTTCAACGAGATTGAAAAGAAATGGCAGAGGCATTGGGAAAAAACCCACATTTTTGAAACCGCTGAAGATCATGAAAAGGAGAAATATTATCTGCTTGAGATGTTTCCCTATCCCTCCGGCAAGCTCCATATGGGTCATGTTAGAAACTATTCGATAGGTGATGTCATTGCACGGTATTTGACGATGTCAGGCAAAAATGTGCTTCATCCGATGGGTTGGGATTCATTTGGTCTACCGGCTGAAAATGCAGCGATACAAAATAAGATCCATCCCAATATATGGACCTGGAACAATATATCCGAAATGAGGGAGCAGCTTAAAACGCTCGGTATCAGCTATGATTGGACAAGAGAGCTTGCAACCTGCCACCCGAACTATTACAAATGGATGCAGTGGATATTCATTCAATTTTACAATCACGGTCTTGCCTACAAAAGAAATAACCCTGTCAATTGGTGTCCCTCCTGCAAGACGGTTTTGGCAAATGAACAGGTGGTTGACGGAGGCTGTGAGCGTTGTCATACAGCGGTCAAAAAAATTGAACTTGAACAATGGTATCTGAAAATTACAGATTATGCCGATAGGCTTCTGGAAGATTTGGAATTACTATCGGGATGGCCCAATAAGGTCAAAATCATGCAGCGTAACTGGATCGGGAAAAGCTGCGGCGCCCAGGTTAAATTCAACATATGCGGTTTTGACAAGGATCTTTCGATTTTTACCACAAGACCCGATACTTTGTATGGAGTCACTTATATGGTACTCGCCCCCGAACACCCCTTTATTAAAGAACTCACGGCAGGCACAAAATATGAAGAGCCTGTCGGAAGGTTCCTTCAAAAACTTGAAAATTTAAGTTCCATCGAACGTAGCTCTGTAACATTGGAAAAGGAAGGAATCTTTATCGGCCGCTATGCCAAAAACCCCATGAACGGTAAAAAGGTCCCTATTTATATTGCCAATTATGTGCTCATGGAATATGGAACAGGCTCTATTATGGCAGTACCGGCTCACGATCAAAGGGACTTTGAATTTGCAATAAAATACGGACTTGAAATACTGCCGGTTATCGATCCCGGCTTTGAAGAAATCGATCTTTATAACCTTAAGGAAGCTTTTGAGGCTGAAGGTACCGTAATTAATTCCGGCCCTTTTAACGGGCTTTGCAATGTTGATGCAATTCAAAAAATTACAGAGTATCTTATAGAAAATGATATTGGAACTCAAGCGGTTAATTATAAACTCAGGGATTGGCTGATATCCAGGCAGCGTTACTGGGGCACTCCCATCCCTATGATTTATTGTGAAAACTGTGGATGGGTACCTGAAAAGATAGAAAACCTGCCGGTTTTATTGCCTACGGACGTTGAACTTACAGGGAAAGGAGAATCTCCATTAAGTACAAGCAAGGACTTTATTTCTGCAGCCTGCCCCAAATGCGGAGGTAACGGGAAAAGAGAAACTGATACTATGGATACATTTCTTGATTCCTCCTGGTATTACCTTAGGTATACGGATGCAAATAATGATGAAAATATATGGGATAAAGGCAAGGCAAAATATTGGATGCCCGTGGACCAGTATATCGGAGGAGTTGAGCATGCAATACTCCATCTTTTATATGCCCGTTTTTTCAATAAATTTCTTTACGACATCGGTTATTCCCCTTGTTCAGAACCTTTTACGAACCTTCTTACCCAGGGTATGGTTCTGAAAGACGGAAGCAAAATGTCAAAATCCAAAGGAAATATAGTAAGTCCCGAAGAGATAATAACAAAATATGGGGCTGATACTGCAAGGCTTTTCATCCTTTTCGCATCGCCGCCGGACAAAGAACTGGAATGGTCCGATGCTGGCGTTGAAGGAAGCTACCGTTTTCTCAACAGGGTATATCGATTAGTCTTCAGTCTTCCTCAGGACACACTTAACGCACCGGCAGAATTTGAAATTAAAAACGAAGACGAGAAACAGCTTTTTTATGTGCTGAACAGCACAATAAAAAAAGTAACGGAGGATTTGAACAGGTTTAATTTTAACACTGCAGTTTCCGCTATAATGGTATTGGTCAACGAGCTTTATCGATGCAAGGTACTACCGAAAACAGGCAAAAGCCTGACCAGGCATGCTATAAGCAACCTTATAATCCTGCTTTCTCCTTTTACTCCCCATATTTGCGAAGAGATGTGGGAACATATGGGGAATGACACCTCCGTGAACCGAGAAAAATGGCCTTCATACGATGAAAGCGCCCTAATTTTGGACATGACAGAGATAGTCGTACAAATCAATGGAAGAGTCAAAGAAAAAATAATGGTTGAAAGCGGCCTTTCAAAAGAGGACCTTTTAAACAGCGCTTTAAAAAATGCGAGAGTAATAGAGCTGGTCAAGGACAAGGAGATAATCAAAACGATTCCGGTACCTGAAAGACTCATAAATATAGTTATTAGATAAGGAAGGATACAAATTGAAGTTAAAAGAAAATATAAAGGACAGCCAAAGTATCAAACTGATTCCCTTAGGCGGTTTAAATGAAATCGGCAAAAATATCACCGTCTTGGAATACAAGGACGACATAATGATCATCGATTGCGGTTTGTCCTTTCCCAACGATGAAATGTTCGGAATCGATATCGTGATTCCGGATTTTAGCTATTTAATTAAAAACATGGAAAAAGTCAAAGGCATGATATTGACCCATGGGCATGAAGACCATATTGGTGCCATACCATACCTTTTAAAGGATTTGAATATACCTGTTTATGGAACAAAGCTTACTATCGGACTCATTGAAAATAAACTAAAGGAGCATGGCATTAAAGGTCGGCTTAATGTCATTAAACCCGGCCAAACAATTCGGATAGGAGAGTTTAAAATCGACACTATTCGAATAACGCACTCAATAGCCGATTCAATATGCCTGGCAATAGATACGCCCTTGGGTGTAATTTTTCACACCGGGGATTTTAAGATCGACTACACACCTTTGGATGGGGAGCCAATCGATTTGCAGCGACTTGCCAAAATAGGGGCAAAAGGTGTTCTGCTCATGCTGGCCGACAGCACAAATTCGGAACGCAAAGGCTATACCCCTTCTGAAAAGACCGTTGGCGTCACATTGGAGAATATTTTCAGAAACAGCGATGCCAGAATACTGACCGCCACCTTTGCCTCAAATGTGCATCGCCTTCAAAAAATAATCGACACTGCTGTGATGTTTAACCGTAAGGTGGCAATATCCGGCAGGAGCATGGTAAATGTAATTAACCTGGCGATGGAGATAGGATACCTGAAAGTGCCTGCAAACGTTCTTGTAGATATAAATCGCATTAAAAATATTAAAGATAAAGAGCTCCTGATAATAACCACGGGAAGTCAAGGGGAGCCGATGTCTGCATTATCAAGAATGGCTATGAACGATCATAAAGCTGTTCAAATTAAAAAAGGCGATGTGGTGATTTTATCCTCATCACCTGTCCCGGGTAACGAGAAAACGGTATCAAATGTGGTAAATCGCCTGTTTGAAAAAGGAGCTGAGGTGATTTATTCTGACATTGCCGACATACATGTAACCGGCCATGCTTGTGCAGAAGAGCTCAAGCTAATGCACACTCTGATAAAACCTAAATACTTTATGCCCGTACATGGGGAATACCGACATTTAAGACAGCATGCACTCATAGCAGAAAATTTAGGAATGCGAAAAGAAAATATCTTTATTCTGAACAATGGCGAAACGCTGACACTGCGTAAAAACAAAGTGATGAAATCTAAAGAAACCGTCCCTTGTTCCGCAATAATGGTCGATGGACTAGGAGTAGGGGATGTGGGAAATATCGTGTTAAGAGACAGGAAGCTGTTGTCTGAAGCAGGACTGATCATCGTGGTAGTCGCTATTGAAAAAGCAACCGGTGAAATCTGTTCGGGCCCCGATATAATATCGAGGGGGTTTGTATATGTACGAGAGTCGGAAGATCTGATAGAATCAGCAAGAAAGATTGCCGAAGAACGTCTGTATGCATGTCAAAAAGAAAACAAGAAGGATTGGAGCGGTATGAAAAATGCAGTCCGCTCCGACCTACAAAGCTTTATATATCATGAAACTAAACGAAATCCGGTTATTTTACCGATATTCATGGAGGTGTAACTATGAACAATGTATACGACTGCGCACATGAGCTTGCCCGAGTTGTCAAGAATTCAGAAGAATATCGGCGCTATCAGGAGATGAAGAATAAGGTGTCGGAAAACGAAGAGCTTTCCAATATGTTAAACGATTTTCAGCAAAAACAGTTTCAGCTTCAAGCACAACAAGCCATGGGAAGCGAGCCGGAGACTGATATGGTGGAGCAGATCCAAAATCTTTACGAGATAGTAATAAAGGATCCTTTGGCGGCACAGTACCTGCAGGCAGAATTCGCTTTCACAAGAATTATTTCCGACATATATGGGATTTTGGGAGATGTGATGAAAGTAGAGTAACAGCATGGAAAGAAGACTGAAAAAGACGAAATGTGCGATGAAACAAGCCGAAATTTCGGCCCTTCTTATAACTAAGCCGGAGAATCAGCTTTACTTGTCGGGGTTGCAATTTACTGATACCTGGATCATTATTACTTCGGATAAAAACTATGTTCTGACAGATTTTCGCTACTATGAAAGAGCGACCGGACTTTCACCGTTATACGAAGTCATTTCTATCGGCAAAGAACGTACCGGAATAAGTTTCCTTACAGAATTAAACCCTGGGAACCTGGCTATAGAAGAACGCCATATACCGCTTTTCCTTTACAAAAAGCTAAAGAAAAATTTAAAGTATGATATTCAGGGTGCATGTGACATCGTAGAAAAACTACGCATGATTAAGAATGAAAACGAGCTGTCATCTGTTGCAAAGGCACAAGCTTTAGGAGATAAATGTTTTATTCACATGCTTAAAACAATTCGCCCCGGCCTTACGGAAAAAGAAGCAGCCCTTGAAATAGAGACATTCCTTCGCAGAAATGGTGCAGAAAAACTTTCGTTCGATACAATATGTGTATCGGGGAAGCGGACTGCATTTCCGCATGGAGATCCCTCTGATAAGGTGATGGAAAAGGGTGACTTCATTACCATGGATTTTGGCTGTATCGTCGACGGATATTGTTCCGATATGACAAGGACAGTAGCGCTGGGGCCTGTTACCGGCGAGCAGGAGGAGGTTTACGGACTCGTATTAGAAGCTCAAAAAGCCGGATGCGATGCTGTAAAGGCTGGGCTGGAATGCAAAGAGGTCGACAGAATCGCGAGAAACATAATTAAAGATTCAGGTTACGGGGAAGCTTTCGGCCATGGTACCGGCCATGGGGTCGGCCTTGAAATACACGAGGCCCCCGTTATTAATCCGGGTAGCGAGGAAATGCTAAAAGAAAATATGGTTGTAACTATTGAGCCTGGAATCTATTTACCCGATAAATTCGGTATCAGAATTGAAGACTTGGTGATTGTCACTGCATCAGGTATAATAAATCTGACGGGATCAGAAAAAGAACTGATCGTATTATAAACATAAGTTAAATGAAGGAGGGATAGACAGATGATATATGCAGGCGATTTTCGAAAGGGCGCAACGTTTGAAATCAATGGAGAGCCTCATGTAATTCTGGAATTTCAACATGTTAAACCCGGAAAAGGACCGGCTTTTGTCCGAACCAAATATAAAAATATATTGACGGGAACCATAAGGGAAGATGCTATTAATCCAAACGATAAATTTAAAAGAGCGCATATAGAAACAAAACAGATGCAATATCTTTATTCTGATGGGGAATTATACTACTTTATGGACCAGGAAACCTACGACCAGGTACCTCTTATGGCGGACCAGGTTGAAGATGCGATGATCTATCTAAGAGAGAATGATATTGCAACCATCAAATTCTATAAGGGAAATGCATTCATTGTGGAACCTCCCAACTTTGTGAACCTAAAGGTTACTGAAACAGAGCCCGGTGTAAAGGGAGATACCGCCACGAATGTAACAAAGGCAGCTACAGTAGAAACAGGGGCTGTAATCCAAGTACCTATTTTTATAGAGGCAGGAGAGATTATTCAAATAGACACAAGAACGGGTGAATATCTTTCAAGGGCGAAATAAGCTAAGGCTCGTTATGAAAAACAGAATTGCAGCAAACAGAAGTGCGGTAATAATCGTCCTGTTGATTTTAATGTCAAACTGGATGACTAAGGCCTTTATAGAGCATGAAGTAAAGGCTGTAGATAGTGCCGACGACACAACAATTGCAATAACAATTGATCAAGGCACTGGCACTGCTGAAATTGCCGCACGACTTAAATCAGAAAATCTTATAACAAATACCTTCCTGTTTAAGCTAAAATCAAAGTTGTCGGGTTTAGACGGAAAATACAGGGCCGGAATTCATTTACTTTCAAAAAATATGAGCATGGATGAAATAATGGAAGGCCTTTTAAGGGGTCGTGACAATACGATCCGCTTCACCATTCCGGAGGGATATGACATCAGGAGAACAGCTCATGCCTTAAATTCCATTAATCTAGTCGATAAAGATACCTTCTTTGAAGAAGTATCAACTGGACATTTCGATCACTGGTTTTTAAAAACGGCTCCAAAAGGGGAGGCACGGCTTGAAGGCTATCTTTTCCCGGAGACTTATGAAATATTTACAGGAGCCACCGAGCATGAAATAATTCAAAAAATGCTTAATCAATTTGAGAAAGTCTTTACAAAAGAAGACGAGAAGCGAGCATTAGAACATGGGTTTAATATAAATGAAATAATTACCCTTGCTTCCATTGTTGAACGGGAGGCCGTAGTTCCCGAAGACAGGCCCGTAATTGCAGGGGTTTTCTGCAATCGGCTGAAATTGGGCATGCCCTTGCAATCCTGCGCAACGGTACAATATATCCTCGGTGAACAAAAACCGGTGCTCTCCACTGCGGATACCAGAATTGATTCCCCTTATAACACCTACCTCATTACAGGTCTTCCTCCTTCACCGATATGTTCACCGGGAAAAGACTCGATAAAAGCGGCTCTTTCGCCGGAAAAAAACGACTATCTCTATTTCCTTGCAAAGGGAGACGGCTCCCACGTCTTTTCCCGAACCTATGAAGAGCACCTGAAGATGAAAGCAAAATATATCGACAATAAAAGATAAAGACGGATGGGGTTACAATGAACAAAATTGAACTGCTGGCACCTGCCGGTGATCCTGAAAAACTGGAGGCTGCAATCGATTACGGTGCAGACGCAGTCTATTGCGGACTCGAAGGATTCGGGCTGAGAGCGAGCGCAAAAAACTTTACACCGGATCAACTGGCTTTAGGTGCCGACTATGTTCATAAACGAGGCAAAAGCATATATGCAGCGTTAAATATAATTGCACACAATGAGGATATATGCCGTCTTAAATCCTATTTGGAAAAGCTGAAGAGCATACCTTTAGACGGGTTTATAATATCCGATCCGGGCATTATGACACTTATCAGCGAGCGTTATCCCAAGGCAAAGATCCACCTGTCTACACAGGCCAACACAACAAACTGGCTTCAGGCAGAATTTTGGCACAGACAGGGAGTAACCAGAATAATTCTGGCCCGGGAACTCTCCATCAGGGAGATAATGGAGATAAGGGAGATGACCCCCTCATCTTTAGAATTAGAATGTTTTATCCATGGATCCATGTGCATATCCTATTCCGGCAGATGCCTGCTGTCAAATTATATGGCAGGAAGGGACGCAAATCGGGGTGAATGTGCCCACCCATGCCGATATAACTATGCACTTATGGAGGAACGGCGACCCGGGGAATATTTCCCCATTAAGGAAGGTGACAGGGGAAGCTATATTTTGAATTCAAAAGACCTGTGCATGATACTGCATCTTCCGAAATTAATAAAGGCGGGACTCAACTCACTGAAAATAGAGGGGCGTACCAAAAGTGTTTATTACGTTGCAACAGTGACATCAGTCTACAGAAAGGCTCTGGATGAGTATTATAAAAACCCCATGGACTACAAACCTAAAACGGAATGGCTTCAAGAGTTGGAAAATGTAAGCCACAGAGGATTTACAACCGGTTTTTACCTTGATCGGCCGAAAGAAAACGATCAAAACTACGATGACAGCCAATATATAAAGAAGTATACATTTATAGGCGTAGTTAAAAGATACGACGAACGTACCGGCTTGGCCGATATAGAATTGCGAAACAAATTATCCTTGGGAGATAGAATAGAAATAGTCGGCCACGACGGTGTCGATTTTACACAAAATGTAGAAATATTGCTCGATTGTTATGGGCTGCCCATACAACAGGCGCCCCATCCCCGACAATCTGTTAAGGTTAAGATGAAGCAGTTTACAAAAGAAAATTATATGGTAAGAAGAAACGAATAATGGTATAATCAGGAATGAATAGAATTAGGAGGAGAAAAAATGGACTCCGGCCCTGAACCAGGCATCCCGATATCATTTCAATTGCTGTTTATTGCAGCTTTAATACTCATAAACGCTTTTTTTTCAGCGGCGGAAATGGCAATAGTATCAGTCAATAAGACCAAGATCAGAATACTGGCCCAAACAGAGAATGAGAAGGCTAGGCTTTTGCTTAAGCTTTTAGACGAACCGACTCGGTTTTTATCTACCATACAAATTGCTATTACGCTGGCCGGTTTTTTGGCAAGCGCCGCAGCTGCACTTGGTATGGCAAATAAATTAGGCTCACAGATCGACAGCACCGGTATTCCCTACGGCATGCAATTGGCGGTTTTTTTTGTAACGGTTGTTTTATCGTATATCACCCTTGTTCTTGGGGAACTGTATCCTAAGCGCATTGCTTTACTCCATTCGGAAAAGCTGGCACTTTTGTTTGTAAAGCCGATCCTGTTCATTTCTAAAGCTGCTGCACCCTTTGTTTGGCTGCTGTCCGCATCCGTGGCGCTTCTTTTAAGGATTACAAGGCAACATGCAACAGGCACCGAAGATGAATTCTCGGAAGATGAGGTCAAATCAATGCTTGAAGCCGGACAGGAAGCGGGAGCAATAAAAGAAGATGGTGCAAAGATGATAAACAGCATATTCGCCTTTGACGACAAGCTGGCCTATGAAGTAATGACCCCAAGGACCGATGTTTTTTCAATAGATATAGATGACCCGGAAGAAGAATATGTGGATGAATTGATGGAACTTCGTTATTCGCGAATCCCGGTGTACGAAAATGACAGGGACAATATTATAGGGATATTAAATATAAAAGACTATCTGATTAAGGCACGCAGGACAGGCTTTATAAATGTAGACCTAAAAGACATCCTGAGAAAACCTTATTTTGTGCCCGAAAGCAAGAATATCGATGAGCTGTTTCGGGACTTGCAGTCTTCAAAACAGCACATAGCGATACTCATAGATGAGTACGGCGGTTTTTCGGGAATAGTCACTATGGAAGATTTAATAGAAGAGATCATGGGTGATATTACTGATGAATACGATGAGGCGATGGAAGAATTAAGAAGGATAGGAGACAACGTTTATTTGTTGGACGGGCTCATTTCATTAGATGATCTTAACGATGAACTGAATTTGAATCTGGATTCGGAAAACAGCGAAACATTAGGCGGGTTCCTGCTTGAGATCCTTGGAGAAATACCCTCTGAAGATGAAAAGGAATATCCATCGGTGGATTATAAAAACTATACTTTTAAAATAGAAGAGGTACTGGACAGGCGCATTGAACGAGTTCGTCTTACTATAAATCCGAATGAAGAGGATGCTAAACCGGAAGATTGAAGTCACCGGGAATTAAAATAGAATTGCGATAACTGAGGCCGTGCAGAAAGACTGCTTGGCCTTTTTGATTTCTTCTAAGTCCGTTAAGACAAGCATAAGAATAGGGTAGGGGGTGAGGGATTGGACGATATCATGCAGCTCCTTAAAAAGCTGCCCTTGGGTTTACGGAACGAAATCATGGAACTTCCTTTGGAAATCAGGGATCATATTGAGGAGATAAGGCTTTATATAAATCAGCCTCTTATCATTACATCAAAAGGGACAAGATATAAAATGTCCGGGCCTTTAACAAATAAAATATGTTCATCGACCGTGGATAATGTGTTTCATTCGATTCTGGATCATTCAGCCTACGCATATCAAGAGGAACTTAAAAAGGGCTATGTTACCCTGGAAGGGGGACATAGAATAGGGATCTGCGGCAGGACCGTTGTGGAGGCAGGCGAAATAAAGAGTATTAAGGATATCTCCTCTTTGAACATCAGAAGAAGCCGCGAGTGGATAGGGGTTTCAGATAAAATACTGCCTCATATTTTTGATGCTGGAGGGGGATTCATGCACACACTTATAGTATCGCCGCCCATGTGCGGCAAAACTACACTGCTTCGCGATGTTATAAGAAATCTAGCCGGGCTGGGATATCGGGTCGGTGTATGCGATGAACGGTCAGAAATTGCAGGCTGTCATCACGGTCAGCCCAGCTTTGACTTAGGGCTTGGGACTGACGTTTTGGACGGATGCCCCAAGGATGAAGGTATGATCATGCTAATTAGGGCAATGTCTCCTGATGTAATCGCTACAGACGAGATAGGAAAAGCAGAGGATCTTTACGGAATTGAAGCAGCACTCTGCGCAGGCATAAAGCTGATTACCACCATCCACGGCAAGGATTATGGGGAACTGCTCCGCTCCGGTATCGGAGCCCTGGTGGAGAAAGGAATATTCCAGCGAATTTTATATCTTTCAAACATTCCCGCCATAGGCACTGTTATACGCATTAGCGATGGGTTAAATCAGACTGTTTCCGTTTAACCAATCGTCATATATCCTTGTCCATGGAATATAAATGAAATGTGGAGGTTTGTAATGAAACTGTTTTTATCGATTTTCATCGTGGGCTTGTCGGTTGCAACAGGATTTCTTGCAACCAGATCTTTGCATAATCGGGTATTACATCTGCAGGAACTTATCACTGCCCTAACAGTATTGGAGGCAGAAATGAAATATTTAAGGGATCCCATCCCATATCTTTTCAAGAATATTGGAATGAGATTCAGGGGACCCGCAGGCCAATTGTTTTTACAAATGGAGGAGAAGTTGAATGACTGTGGAGATTTTGATTTTTATACGAATTGGTGTAAATCGGTGCATGAAGTTTATGGTGGGGGTTCGTTAATTCCCCAGGATATAGACATACTCTGCGAGACGGGCATAGAACTTGGGAAAACAGACATAGAGGGGCAAAAGGGATTATTTAAACGGATTTTTATAAGGCTCGAACAGCAGACAGCTTTAGCTGAAACAGAAAAAATAACGAAGGGCAGGGTCAGGAGATCTTTATGCACCGCAGGCGGTGTGCTTTTCGTTATCGTTTCACTATAAGAAAGGAAGCAGCATGGATTTCAGCGTAGACATCATATTTAAAATCGCAGCTGTAGGGATTATCGTAGCGGTGCTCAATCAGGTTCTGATCAGAGCCGGGCGGGAAGATCAGGCGATGATGACAACGTTAGCGGGAATCATAGTCGTATTAGTTATTATCATACAGATGATAAATGATTTTTTTACGGCTGTAAAAACGATGTTCCAGTTCTAAGGGGAAAAAGATATGGATATTTTTAAAATTGCCGCAATTGCCATATGCGGAGTTATTATCGCATCCATTGTACGGGAATACAAGCCTGCCTTTGCCCTTTACATAGTGATTGCAACCGTATTGTTCATCTTCGGCTATATAATGTATCAGCTTAGGGCAGTTTTTCAATTCTTAAGCTATGTATACGATCGGATCAGCTACGGACAGGCATTCTTTCCTATTCTCCTTAAGGTGCTTGCAGTAGCCTACATAGCCGACTTTGTTGCACAAATTTGCAGAGATTCTGGTGAAAACGCCATAGGAGACAAGATCGAACTATCAGGTAAAATACTGATATTCTATCTTGCCACGCCTATTATGATGTCGGTGCTTGATACATTATCTAAATTGTATTCAATTTAGGAGACCGGTATGAACTATGAGAACCTGATAGATGAACAGTTAAAAGCCATGGATCTTAAAGCATTAGAGGAACTTATGGGACAGGAGGATTCTCTTTTTAAAATCAGCATAAGAGAAATAGTCAGCCGCGTAACCCATGGTGAGCCTATCTGGCATTTGGATCAGGTGTTCAATTCAATAATCAGCTTTTTTTTAAAAGAAGTATCCTCCAGCATCTCTTTAGGAATAAAGATAGTCGCTGTCTGTATTGTTATGGGACTCATGCTGAACCTGAGTTCCGCTTTAGGGAAAAGCGCCGTTTCCACTATCGGTGCAATGGTTTGCAGCTGTGTTGTAATCGCATTGTGTCTGATTAACTTCATGGACATATATATGTTATGTGAAATAACTATAGAAAGAATGGCCCTGCTCATGCAGGTGCTGCTTCCAATATTGCTGCCCTTGATCATAACAATGGGAGGCTTCGCCACAGGAGGAATTATGAGTCCGGTACTGTTAGGCGCCATCACACTGTTTACAACGTTTATCCAAAAAATCGTATTGCCGGCGCTGTTCTATTCATGCGTTTTTATCCTGGGAAACAGTCTGGCTGACCGAGACTATATCAGGAAATTAGCTGTTCTGCTTCGAGGCTTCGCATCCTTTGCGATGGGGCTTGCTGTGACGATATTTTCCGGTATGAGCGTCATACAGGGTATTGTCACAAAAAGTGCAGACAGCATCCTGTTAAAAACGGCAAAGTATTCTATGGATAATTTTGTTCCCATAGTTGGAGGTTTCGCTGCCGACTCCATGGAAATGGTGCTTTCATGCACGGAAGTAATTAAAAACAGCGTGGGAGTTTTCGGCCTGCTCGTTCTGATTACTTTCGTAACTATCCCGATTCTAAAGCTCTTGTCTGTCGCATTGATATATAAGATAACTGCCGCCTTAGTAGAACCCATAGGCAACAAAGTAATATCCGACTGCCTGTCCGAAATCGGAAATACCGTGATAACGCTAAGCATAATTGTGTTTCTTGGGGCGTTGCTTTTTATTATATTTCTCAGCATACTAATCAGCATCGGTACGGCTATGTAGGGGGGAGGGTGAAACGTTGAGGGAGTGGGTATGGAATCTGTTCATAGTAATAGCAGCCTTATCCTTTATTGAGATAGTAGTTCCTGAGGGAAGTATGAGGAGCTATTTGAAATTCATTTTTTCACTGATCATCCTGGGTGTTATCGTTTATCCGCTCAGTTCGGCAAAGGACTATGATATAAGTGTCTTCGTTCCAGTCGTTGGGCAAAGCCATATCCGTGAGGATCAAAGATGGCAGGATTTTTTCGAAAAGGTTGTAAGTGTACAGACAAAACAGATTAAAGAGATATATGAAGAAAAAAAGAGGCAGGAAAACGATCCTGACGAAAGCGACAAAATTCAAGGAATAAGCAAGCCCTCAAGGGATATATATAGTAGTGATGAGGAGGAAGCAAATTGAAAGAAAAACTGAATAATGATAAATTTGCAAAGGACCTGCTTTTCAAATTCATTACCGTGCTAATCATTGCAAGCGCAGCTTTATTGCTCCTCAATGTCCTGTCTCAAAACAAAGATGGCCGCATGCAAATTATCGATGAGGATGGAGGAACAGAATATTCACAAATGACTGCGATTACACTTGAGGAGGCCCGACTTGCAAAAATACTAAGCGATATAAAGGGAGTAGGATCCGTCGGCGTCATGCTTTCATACACCGAACCTGAAGAAATTCAATCGGTGTTTTCAAACATCGGCGAGGCTAAGATGAAAAAGATTAAAGGAGTAATAGTAACGGCCCAAGGTGCCGAAAATCCTGTTATAAAAAATAACATTAAAAACGCTGTCTCCGCTGTATATGACATCCCGCTTAAAAATGTCATCATATTCGAAAAGAATGGGGAGGAAAATCAATGAGCAGATTCCGTTTTAACCAAAGCTTAAAGAAAAAAACTGCGCTGCTTTTCGGCATGCTGGCCCTTATAATCAGCGTAGGAGTGCTAAGCGACAAATTGACCGGCGAAAAACCCTTGGAAACGTCTTTGGAGTATGTAGAGTACGAACAAGGGAAATTGGATGAACACGACGGACAGGTGTTGGTTGACAGTATAGCAATCAGCTCACTTCCCGGCACGATCCCGGATTCAAATGAAGGGACAGATGTTTCCATAGTTACATCCGATGATCTTGAAAGCATTTCTGATATCACTGCCTATTTGAAAGAGGTCAGAGCCACTATCGACATGGATCGAAGCGAAATTATCTCTATGCTTTCAGAGGTTATAGCCGAAACCAACGATGGGGCGGAAAAGAACAATGCAACCCAGCAAAAACTTAAAATCATCGAATATATGAATGCGGAAAAATCCATGGAAAATCTTATTGAAAACAAGGGCTTTACAGATGCGCTGGTCATAATGACTGACAGTTCAGTAAACGTCACTGTCAATAGACAGAACTTAAGTCAAAGCGATATTGCAAAAATCATGGACGTTGTCATCCGCGAGACAAACAGAAAGGCCGATCAAATAGTTATACAAAGCAAGTTCTAGCGCTTCCTTGAAAAAGACCTCTCTTTCTGCTATAATCTTTTCGAGGTGAACGCCATGACCGTAAATGAAGAAGAAAGACAGGGAAGTGTCAAAATTTCAGATGAAGTGATCGCTATTTGCGCTATGAATGCAACTTTAAAAACAAAAGGAGTATCGGCTTTAAGCGGCGGGTTAACAGACAGCCTGACAAGAAATATATTGGGCAAGGAACCTATCTATAAAGGCATAAAGATCAACCAAAGCGACGAAGGCGTCACAATAGACGTGTCCATTATCGTAGACTATGGCGCCAAAATACCTATCGTAGCCTGGGACATACAGGAAAACGTTAAGAATGAAATTGAACACATGACGGAATTACCAGTTAACGCGGTCAATATTCACGTAATGGGTGTCCATTTTGAAGAAAAATAGGTAGGAATACAATGACGAGAAAAAAAGCCAGAGAATGCTTCATGCAGCTGCTTTATCAAATGGACGTCCAACAGGATTTCAGCCAAAATATTAAAGAGCGCTTCTATAAAGAACATATTAGCGATGGAGCCAATCGGGAATACCTGGATCAAATGTTTATAGCTGTTCGGGATCATCTTCCGGAAATAGACAGTTTGATTTCTGCATTCAGTGAGCGCTGGAAAATTGACCGAATTGCAAAGGTTGATCTGGCGGTGCTTCGTCTTTCAACGGCGGAAATTCTATATTCCCCCGACATTCCTATATCAGCATCCATCAATGAAGCTGTCCTTCTTGGGAAAAAATTCGGAGGAGAGGATTCAAGCAAGTTCATCAACGGAATTCTCGGTAAAATTGCAAAGGATAGGAATGAGCAAAAAAAATAAAGCTGTCTTATCGCTTGATACCAGCAATTATACAAGTTCGCTTGCAGTTATTAGCGGGGAAGGCAACATCATTTTAGACAAGCGCATCCCCCTTTTGATTAAGCAGGGCGAAAAGGGTTTGCGGCAATCCCATGCCCTTTTTCAACATATGGAGAATATACCCGTCTTAATCGAAGAAGCCTTTCAAACCGTTAAGCCCAAAGAAATAGGGGGCATTTCAGTAAGCGGCAAACCAAGGCCTCTGCCCGGCTCCTATATGCCCGTCTTCAAGGCCGGAACTGCATTTGGCTCATGCCTTTCTGCCGCATTATCCGTACCTTATTTCGAATTTTCACATCAGGAAGGCCACATTGCTGCCGCCGCCTTCGGTACATCCATGGAGATTTGCAATAGCTATCTTGCCTTTCATCTGTCCGGGGGAACCTGTGAATTGCTCCATGCAGACCATCAAAATAATATATTTAATAAAATAGGGGGGTCAAAGGATATATCCTTTGGCCAATTGATTGACCGTACAGGTGTTTTGATGGGACTGACCTTTCCCTGCGGAGAAGAAATGGACAAACTGGCTTTACGCTGCAACAGTACAAATATTTCACTTGCCCCTGTACCGATGAAAGAGCTCTTTATAAATGTATCCGGAATGGAAACCCAAATATCGAAACTAATAACAAAAGGAAAAATCAATATGGGCGAAACTGCGTACAGTCTATTTAGCAAAATAGCGGATTGTTTGATCGAATGGACAGCGAAAGCATGTAAAAAATCGGAATGCACCAGTGTACTTTTCACGGGCGGGGTTACAGCAAGCTCCTTTTTGAGATCCAGAATCCTGAATCATTTTTCAGAAAAGAATGTAAATGTACTGTTCGGAGATCCCCGACTGTCGACGGACAATGCCGTGGGTATAGCCATTTTAGGAAGGAGGTTCCTGCAATCAACGCTGTAAGGATCTCTCAGTTAAATAATTATATAAAAAAGATATTGGAGACGGACCCTTTGCTTGGCAGCATATCCGTAATCGGTGAGATATCCAACATCAAGTTTCACAGCAGCGGTCATATCTATTTCACAATGAAAGACGATAAGAGCAGATTGGCCTGCTTCGTTGCTAAAGAACAGGCAGACACTTTACGATATGAACTTGCAGATGGTATGGAGGTGACCGTCCAAGGCTATATCAGTGTTTATCAAAGCGGGGGTACCTATTCGCTCAATGTAAGAAATGTTATCGTTGAGGGAATCGGAAATCTAGCGGCAGCCTTTTTAATACTGAAAGAGAAACTGCAAAAGGAAGGACTTTTCGATATAAAGTACAAAAAGGCCTTGCCTTTATTTCCCCGCCAAATCGTCATAGTCACATCGGAAACCGGAGCCGCTGTTCGCGATATTATAAAGATTATAAAGGATAGAAATAACATAATAGATATTATCGTCTACCCGTGTCTCGTTCAGGGTCCTGAAGCGGCTGCAGACATTTCCCGGGCAATCATGCAGGTAAACAGTTTGTTTCTCGATGCTGATTTAATGATAGTCGCCCGAGGAGGGGGCTCTTTAGAAGATATTTGGCCCTTCAATGAGGAAGCAGTTGCAAGAAGTATTTTTCTTTCAAAGATACCTGTAATTTCAGCTGTCGGGCATGAAACGGATTTCACGGTATCGGATTATGTCGCAGATCAAAGAGCAGCAACCCCTACTGAAGCTGCACAGATCGCCGTCCCTCACATAAATGAACTCAAAGAGCAAATAATAACCTTGGGAAACTGCTTGTACAGCTTTGCAAATGCTTTCGTAAACCATCTGGAATTACAGACCATTTCCTTAAACATGGGTCCGATCGGTGAGCAGCTTTTATATAAAATTAACAAGCTTTTACTGAAAGCAAACGGGGATCGCGACAGATTGTTGCATGCAATGGAGGAAAAACTGTCTCGGCTTCGGTTAACAGCGGAATCAGCGAAAGCCGAATTAAACAGCTCTAATCCTTATAAAATTATGAATAATGGCTATGCGGCTGTTCTTGATGCAGACGATAAACCTGCAAACAGTGTCTCTTCCTTCAGGACAGGCGATTCCTTGACTGTAATTTTTAATGATGGTAAAATTAATTGCCGGGTAGAAAGAATCACGAGGTCGTTTGATGATGAATGAAAAAAACCTAACCTTTGAAAAAGCCATGGAGTGTCTTGAGCGTTCGGTTGACGCATTAAAAAAGGGCGATACTACTTTGCAGGAGGCTATCGTTCAATTTGAACAAGGGATGAAATACTATAATATATGCGTTGACCTTCTTGAAACAGCGAAACAAAAAATCATGTTGTATGATAAAGCCACAGGGCTTAAAGAATTTGATTGACCCGGAACGAAAAGGAGACGGTCATGTTTAGAAATAAGGATTATCTGCGGCTGAAAGCCTTGGTAGAGGATCATCTGCCTGCTTTTCTTCCTGAGATTGATAATAACAGCATCACACTATACGACTCTATGCTTTACAGTGTTACCGCAAGCGGGAAAAGACTTCGTCCGGTTCTTCTTCTTGCCGCTGCAGAATTTTGTAGCCAGAATCCCAAACACGCTTTGCCTTATGCCTGCAGCCTCGAATATATCCATACCTATTCGCTAATCCACGATGATCTTCCCGCCATGGATAACGATGATATGCGAAGAGGAAAACCTACAAATCACATGGTCTATGGAGAAAACATTGCAATATTGGCGGGAGATGCTCTTCTTACCGCAGCCTTTGAAGTTATGATGAAGGACATGCTTTTATATTTCGATAACACCGATGAATTAAAGAAAAGAGTCAGGGCTGTCTATGAAATTGCAAAGGGCGCGGGCTGCCGGGGAATGGTGGCCGGTCAGCTGGCCGATATCGAATCAGAGGGTAAAATCTGTTCAAGGGATTTGCTTGATTACATACACCTAAACAAAACAGCTGCTCTTATAACGGCGGCCATTAAGGCAGGGGCCCATCTGGGAGATGCAGGCAGCGAAAAGCTTTCCGACCTTTCGGATTACGGTGAATGCATCGGGTTAGCATTTCAAATTGCCGATGATTTACTGGATATATGCGGTGATGAGAATTTAATGGGTAAAAAAACAGGAAAAGACAAAGAGCGTTGCAAATGTACATACCCTTCAGTTTATGGCATGTCGGAAGCTAAAAAGAAATTATTTGAACTGACTGATAAAGCAATAGACACTATGAAGATTTACTATGATGATGCCGAGTTTTTTACTGCCTTGGCCATACAGCTGGCAGATCGCGTCAAATGAGGACGATTAAATGAAGAAACTGCTGGAATACAATTTTCCCGAGGATTTAAAAGAAATGACCGAAAAGGAGCTGTCGCTCCTTTCTTATGAAATCAGGGATTTTTTAATAGAGAAAGTATCGAAAACAGGAGGCCATATTGCATCTAATTTAGGCGTTGTAGAATTAACAATAGCTTTGCATAAGGTGTTTGACAGTCCTAAGGATAAAATAATTTTTGATGTCGGACATCAGTCATATATCCATAAGATTTTAACAGGAAGAGCGGATCAATTTGACAGTTTAAGATGTTTTCAGGGCATATCGGGCTTTCCAAAGCGTTCAGAAAGCCCTCATGACCAATATGATGCGGGCCATGCCAGCACCTCTATATCGATAGGGCTAGGGTTTGCGGCAGCAAGAGATCTGATGGGGGATAACTTTGAGGTTGTATGTGTAACAGGTGATGGAGCCATGACAGGTGGCATTGCCTTTGAAGCATTAAACAATGCGGGAAGCATGGGATCCAAGCTGATCGTAATTCTTAACGACAATGAAATGTCCATAGACAGAAACAGCGGAAGCCTTTCGCACCACCTTTCGAAGCTTAGAGCATCAAAGACATATTTAGATTTTAAGAAACAACTAAAAAGAACTGTAAAGGGAATACCGAGGGTAGGGGATAATCTTTATGCCGGCATGGACCATCTTCGAAATTCCCTCAAATATGCAATAGTGCAGGGAGCCATATTTGAGGAACTTGGATTCACGTATTTTGGACCGACCGATGGACATAACATTCATGACCTTAATGAGGTGCTGTCATTGGCAAAGGCCATAGACGGACCATGCTTGGTTCATATAGTGACAAAGAAAGGGAAGGGATACCGCAATGCGGAGCAAAACCCTTGTAAATATCACGGGGTTGCTCCTTTTGATCCCACTTCCGGCAATGCAATCAAAACAATGAATGGAAAAACTTATTCCCAAATATTCGGTGATAAAATTATAAATCTTGCGTCGAAGGATCAAAAAATCGTTGCCGTAAGCGCTGCGATGATAGACGGTACAGGCCTTTGCGAATTAAAGAAAGTATTTCCTGAAAGAATTTTTGATGCAGGAATAGCAGAGCAGCATGCTGTTGCCTTCGCTGCCGGGATGGCATTAAACGGATATAGGCCTTTTGTAGCGATATATTCCACATTCCTTCAACGAGCCTATGACCAGCTCATAACAGACATATGCCTTCAGAATCTTCCCGTAATTTTTATGATTGACAGAGCCGGAGCGGTAGGAAGTGACGGGGAAACCCATCATGGAGTATTTGATCTCTCCTATCTTTCCCATATGCCGGGAATGACAGTAATGGCCCCGATGGATGGACGCGAGCTTACCGCGATGATGGAATATGCGCTTACGTTAAGCGGTCCCTCTGCCATTCGCTATCCCAGGGGGCAGGCACCGGATCATACCGATCTGATAAAGAATTACGAAATCAACAAAAAAAGCCTGAGGGTCATTAAAGGCAAAGATGTAAGCATAGTTGCTATAGGCAAGATGACAGACATCGCGGTAAAAGCCTGTGAGATACTGAACACATATGGATATGAAGCCGAAATCATAAACAGCCGTTTTCTTAAACCTTTGGATATCGGCACAATACTTTCATCGGTTAGAAAAACGAAGCGTCTAGTAACCCTTGAAGACAATGTTCTCGTAGGCGGATTTGGCAGCGGAATATTGTCCATGCTTAACGAATATGATCAGGAAAACTTAAAAACCCTGCGCCTTGGATGGCCTGATCAATTTA
Source organism: uncultured Oscillospiraceae bacterium (assembly GCA_964425645.1). Lineage (GTDB taxonomy): Bacteria > Bacillota > Clostridia > Peptostreptococcales > Anaerovoracaceae > CAYRNC01. The sequence continues at coordinate 29,854 of CAYRNC010000008.1, forward strand.
TTCCTCATGGCAGTGTAGATGAATTGTTTTCGCTTCACGGACTGGATCCAAATTCCGTTGCGGAAAGGGTACGTGATTTCATTGAAAGAACGACTTGATATTCTTCTGACCGAGAAGGGGCATTTTTCATCCCGTGAAAAAGCCAAGGCTGCCATTATGGCCGGTCTTGTTTATATAGACGGGCGCCAATTTGACAAGCCGGGCATGTCCGTTGACATAGAATCTAAGGTGGAAATCCGAAAATCGCTCTGTCCTTATGTGGGAAGAGGGGGATTGAAGCTGGAGAAGGGCATCAAGGAATTCGGTTTAGACCTGAAAGACAAGGTGGCTATTGATATAGGGGCATCAACAGGAGGGTTTACCGACTGCCTGCTAAAACACGGAGCATTAAGGGTTTACGCAATTGATGTCGGATATGGTCAGCTGGATTACGCACTTCGCAACGACGGGAAAGTTACAGTTATGGAAAGAACCAACATCAGATATGTCGATGCAGATAAATTCCCCGAACAAGCAGATTTTATAAGCATTGATGTTTCTTTTATTTCTTTAAATCTGGTTTTCCCGACAGCCGCAAGCCTATTGAAGAATAGCGGTGAAATGATATGTCTGATTAAACCGCAGTTTGAGGCAGGAAAGAAACAAGTGGGTAAAAACGGTGTAATAAAAGAAGCACGCGTTCATGAGGAAGTTATCAGGAATGTAAAGAACTTCGCACTTAAATCCAACCTCTTTTCGGAAGCTTTAACATGGTCCCCCATAACCGGTCCAAAAGGAAATATTGAATTTCTTATGTTGCTTACTAAACAAAACGGCCAAAGAACCGCAACCTTTCAAATAAACAATATAGTTACTGCGGCACACAATGCGCTAAGGAATAAATAGTATGACATTAACACCTATGATGCAGCAATATATGAACATAAAGAAAAAATACAAGGAGCATATCCTTTTCTTCCGCCTGGGCGATTTTTATGAGATGTTTTTTGATGATGCTGTAAAAGGCTCAAAAGCTATGGAAATCACTTTGACTTCAAAAAGCTGCGGCCTGGAAGAAAAAGCCCCCATGTGCGGCGTTCCTTATCATGCGGCCGACACATATATAGCAAAACTCATCGCCAAGGGATTTAAAGTCGCCATTTGTGAGCAGATGGAGGATCCTGCTGCCACAAAAGGAATCGTTAGAAGAGAAGTTGTCCGGATTATAACCCCCGGAACAGTTCTGTCGCAGACAATGCTAAATGAGAGCGAAAACAACTATCTCGCATCGCTTTGGATAGATGAAGAAGGAGCGGGCCTGGCTTTTTGTGATATTTCAACCGGAGAAATCGGGGCTATTGAACAGCCCAAATCCCGTTTCCCCGAAAGGTTAATGGATGAGCTTACCAGACTTGCACCAAAAGAGATACTCTCCAATTGTAATTTAAACGAACAAAAAAATCCTTTTTACCAGCACTTATTTCCGAACTCGTACCTGACCGTCACAGATAAAAACCGTTTCGATTTATTAAACAGCAAAGATAATATTATGAAGCAATTTCAAGTGGACTCTCTTCACAGCCTGGGGTTGTCAAAGCTCGAAAGGGCGACAAAAGCTCTCGGGGCCTTGCTTTCTTATCTTTTTGAAACACAAAAACAGCAAATAAATCACCTTTTAAAGTTAACTGTATCAGATCTGTCTTCAAATATGTCACTAGACAGTGCGACGATGCGTAATCTTGAATTGACCGAAACACTGTTCGAGGGAAAAATCAAAGGATCTTTACTGGGTATCTTAGATAAAACCAATACTGCCATGGGTTCAAGAAAAATCAGACAATGGCTTAAAAGTCCTCTAATAGATCTTTCACCGATAGTTTTGCGGCAAAACGCCGTTATGATTCTTTCAGAAGATATCTTGTTTAGAAATGATATAAGGGAAAGTCTGCGGCAAATATATGATCTTGAGAGGCTGACCGGCAGAATCTCCTGCGGCGCCGCCAACGGAAGAGATTTAATAGCTTTGGCCAATTCCCTTTTAATTCTACCGGCCCTAAAACAGGAGCTGCTTTCATGCAAAGATCCCAAGCTTGTATCACTAGGTGAAGACATTTGCGATCTTTCATCTGTTGTCACGAATATTCTTTCCGCTTTAGTGGAGGATCCGCCTGTCTCTGTAAAAGAGGGAGGAATTATCCGAAAGGGGTATTCTGCCGAACTTGACGATATTAAATCTTCTATTTTTGACGGGCAATCCTTTATAGCAGGTCTTGAAGTGAAGGAAAGGGAAAGGACGGGCATAAAGAATCTTAAGGTTGGTTTCAACAAGGTATTTGGTTACTATATAGAGGTGACTAAGTCTAATTACGATGCGGTCCCCGCTGATTATATAAGAAAACAAACTCTTGTAAACAGTGAACGGTACATCACGTCAGAGCTTAAGGATGTGGAGACCGTTGTGCTGAACGCCGAAGCCAGAATCAATCAGATGGAGTATGAGATATTTACAAAGATACGAACAGACATACAAAAATATGTTGGCGATCTTCAAACCACCGCTTCTGCGCTTGCAGAATTAGATGTTATCACCTCATTTGCGGAAGTAAGCAGCCGCCTTGGATATGTCAGGCCCGAAATTTCAATATCAGATGTTATAATGATTGAAAAAGGCAGACACCCGGTGCTTGATCAAATGATAAAGGATGGAATGTTTGTATCAAATGATACTTATATAGATCGGGATGAGCAAAGTATGCTTTTAATCACCGGGCCCAATATGTCCGGAAAATCTACATATATGAGGCAGACCGCTTTGATTGTTCTTATGGCCCAATGCGGTTGCTTCGTTCCCGCTATAAAAGCGAAAATAGGCCTGGTCGACCGCATTTATACGCGAATCGGAGCCTCCGACAATCTGGTCCAAGGTAAAAGCACTTTCCTTTCGGAAATGAGCGAGCTCGCCTGTATACTCAACTCATGTACCGATCGAAGCCTAGTAATTTTAGATGAAATCGGCAGAGGAACCAGCACATATGACGGGCTTTCTATTGCTTTTGCAGTGTTAGAACACCTTTGCTCAGACAGTAATAAGGTTCGAACGCTGTTTGCAACACACTATCATGAATTGACCTCTATAGCCATGCGGGGTCTTAAAAACCTGAATGTTGCAGTAAAAGAAGAAAACGGGGATATAATATTTTTACATAAAATCATTGAAGGCAGCGCAAGTAAAAGCTACGGAATCCATGTGGCAAAGCTTGCAGGCATACCGGCTGAAGTATTGGAGTCCGCAAGCCGTAAACTTATTGAACTTGAAAAAAATAATTACGAAATCGGCCTTTGCAGCCAAAATAAAATGAATTTCACTTCATCAAAATCAATAATCGAGGAACCGAAACAGCTGTCAATATTCGATATACTGGAGGACCCGATAATAGAGAGGCTCAGATCCTTGGATCTTATGGAGATAACACCCTCTATGGCAATTAAACTGTTGGAGGAACTAAAAGATGCGGCAAAGCAATAACATTAGAAAGCTTGACAAGGCTGTAGCAGAAAAAATCGCTGCAGGGGAGGTTATCAATCGTCCTTTATCTGCGGTCAAGGAACTCTTGGAAAATGCGGTGGATGCCGGAGCCAAAACTATTGCTATCGAGATCAAAGACGGGGGGAAAAGCTATATCAGAGTCACCGACGACGGCTGCGGAATACCTGAAGCTGAACTGCCGCTTGCCTTTGAAAGGCATGCTACAAGCAAAATCAGAAACATTGAAGATATCTTCGGTATATTTACCCTTGGATTTCGCGGCGAAGCCCTTACCAGTATTTCAACTGTAAGCAGGGTTGAGGTGATAACAAAGCCGGCCCATGCAAAAATCGGATCAAGAATTTACTTAGAAGGCGGAATAATTAAAGAACACAGGCAAACGGGATGCCCTGATGGTACAACCGCTATTGTCAGAGATCTTTTTTTTAATACCCCGGCAAGAGAAAAATTTCTCAAATCCAAACGCACGGAAAGTTCTTTGATTATTGATTTCGTCTCAAAATTCTCCCTTGCTTATCCCTCGATAAGGATAAGATTGATAAACAATGGGGTAACACTTTTCTCCACTTCCGGAACAGGAGATATCTTACATAACATACAAACAATCTACAGCAAAGATATCAGCAATTTGCTTCTCTTGGCCCAAGGAAAGACCGACGATTATGAGCTTTTAGCCTATATATCGCCACCGGATAAAAGCCGAGCAAGCAGAAAACACCAGGTATGCTTCGTAAACGGCAGAATCATAAAGAGCAGGCTGTTTGATGAAGCGCTGGCGATAGCATATAAAGAAAGGTTGGATAAGGGCCGCCATCCTGCAGCCTTTCTGTTCCTTAAAGCAAACCCTGATCACCTGGATATAAATATCCATCCAAACAAACGCGAAATTCGCTTTGAAAACAATGATGTGATATTAACCTTTATGATTAAGTGTTTTTTAGAGGCACTATCCGCAAGCAAGGCGATACCTAAACTGCGCCCGGCTGGAAATATTTTTGAAGAAAAAATGTATTCCGGTAAAGAGAGCAAAAATTCAGGAAGCCAAGACAACATAACTTCATTACTGTCAACAAAAAGAAATAGTATTGAGATGGAGATGCCAAAGAAAATAAGTGAGAGGGCTTCCGATTATTCCGTATGGGACAATCTTAATGTTACAGGCACGCTTTTTAACACCTACATTACAGCGACGGATGAGACACATTTTTATCTGTTCGATCAACATGCTGCCCATGAAAGAGTGCTTTACGAAAAACTGTTGGCGACATATGAGAAAGAACAAAAGAAAGACGTTCAAATCCTTATATCTCCCATTATAAAAGAGGTCACACCTGCGTTGTCGAATGATATAATGGAACTGATAAAACCCCTTTTGAATATGGGTTTTGACATCCTGGAATTTGGAATCAAAACGATTATGATCAGGGGAATACCGACCTTTATGACTATTTCAGAGGCAGAGGTATTTCTTCTAAGCTACTTTGATCAGACCGGTAAAACAGCAGGAACTCATGATCCATTGATTCTTTCAAAGATAATAATGAAAGCATGTAAAAATGCCGTAAAGGCAAAAGAGAAACTGTCTAAAGCGGAAAGGGAACAACTGATAAGGGATCTTGCCAAAGCAAAGCAGCCTTATTCCTGTCCTCATGGAAGGCCGACCCTAATAAAACTCTCCAGACACGAAATTGAAAAAATGTTTCAGCGTATATAAACAGGATATCATCTATGAAAAGAAAAATCATTCTGATTATCGGACCTACAGCTGCAGGCAAAACCGAATGTGCAATGAATCTTGCGGCAGCTTTGGATGGCGAGATCATATCGGCGGACTCGATGCAGATATATGAATCATTGAACATAGGCAGTGCGAAACCTTCATTGGTTGAACAGCAAGCGGTAAAACACCACCTTATTGACATTGTAGCCCCTGAATCTTCATTTACCGCCGCACAATATCAACAAAAAGCAAGGGCCTGTATAGATAGGATTTTAAGTGAAGGCAAGCTGCCGATAGTAGCCGGAGGCACAGGACTTTATATAAATTCCATACTGTATGATATGGATTTTTCGTCACTGCCCGGCCATGAGGAGCTTCGAAAATTTTACGAAAATGCCGCCCATGTTTACGGTAAACAATGGGTCCACGATCACCTTAATTCTTTGGACAAGGAGGCTGCAGAACGCATACATCCAAATAATTTAAAAAAGGTTATCCGTGCTATAGAAATCCTTGAAAAGACAGGAAGGGACATGAGGGAATTTTCAAAATCCTTTCAGAAAACTAAAAGCTATGAACCTATTATAATTGGGATAACGCGAAACAGAAATGAATTATACGATCGAATCAATGAACGCGTGGATCTTTTCATGGATGCAGGCCTGCTTGACGAAGTAAAAAGCCTGCTTAAAAGAGGGCTTGGCCTGAAACATCAATCCATGCAAGGTATAGGCTACAAGGAGATTATAGGCTATTTAAACGGCCAATACAGCCTAAATGAGGCTGTGTACCTTATCAAGCGCAACACGAGGCGTTATGCCAAACGACAGTTAACCTGGTTTCGAAGAAATAAGGACATTTGCTGGTTTAATATTTCAAATTATAAAGTACGTTATATTGCC
>CAYRNC010000009.1:0-35986 GCA_964425645.1 uncultured Oscillospiraceae bacterium
CTGACTACGATGACTGCCATCTCTGCTCTGGTTACGATGTTTTCCGGTTTATAGCTTCCGTCAGGATAGCCGGTAACAACACCCAGATCGGTCAGCACGTTAACGGCATCTTCGCATTTCTCGCCTGCTACATCAGACAGAGGTGCTGCGAAAGCCATTCCGAAGCTTCCCAGTACGAGAGACAGTACCAATACAAATGATAGTACTTTTCTCATTTAGAATTCCTCCTTTAAGGTTTTTCTTCTTCGAAGGGGAGATTAAACGGTTCGGTTCTGCAAATTATCCTCCCCTTCTGAAGATAATTTGACATTATGTATAGACATGCAGACAGTTATCCCTCTGCAAAATCTATCTCATAGGATTATACCCCTTTGACGACTTGAGAGTCAATAATATGCAGGAATTGTAATAATCCTGTAATAATGATCTCGCGGGTATTTTTACCTGTATTTCTCTCGGTTTTTCCCTTTGTGCTCATTATAGCAGGAGCACATCAATTGTCCATTACAAGGGTATTACAGTATGGTTATCGTTATAAGTCAGAAATCAGAATAATTATTACCGACTAAAAAAGTAAATCCGGTTGAAAAGCCATTCCCGGCGGCGCATATATCGGATGCAGGACCTTATTACACTATGTTAATCGGCACGATAGCCTCTTCAATTATGGGGGAACCCTTCCCTTATTTACATCTACGCCCTCATATGGTATTATATGCATATAATGCGGAGGTTGATTTTATGAAACAGATAGAAGAATTAGTTGATCCCTTTTTACAATATTGTGCGTATCAACGACAGCTGTCTGAAAATACAATCACGAGTTACAGCTTTGATATGTCATTTTTTCTTAAATATCTTAAGGCACATCACCCATCGCTTGTTTACCCCAATCAGATTTCAAAGAGTATCTTAAACGAATATCTTTCCCATATGGCTAAAATCCACAAGGTAAAGACTGTCAAACGCAAGATGGCATCGCTGCACTCGTACTTTTCATATTTAAAATATGACGGGATCATATCGGACAGCCCTTTTGAAGGATTCCGAATCAGGATGAGGGAGGGCAGCAAAAAACCCCAAAGCATGACGTTAAAAGAAATGAATACTTTTTTACAGGCTGTCTATCTTGATCCCTATTCTGAATCCGCCAATGCTCTTTTGGAAAAGCTTCGGACAAGGAGAACCGATAAGGTATCCGTTACTTCGGGTGAGTTTTTTTGGTGCAGAGATTTGGCAATCCTTGAACTGTTATTCGCAACAGGTGCAAGAGTATCGGAGCTATGCAGCCTTCTTTTTTCTGATTATGAACAGGAAAGCCGGTCGCTGCACATTATAGGGAAGGGCAATAAGGAAAGAACCCTGTTTTTGGCCACCCCTCAGGCGATTGCGGCTTTTGATAATTATATTCTGATGAGAAATACCATAGACTGCGATATATCCCACATTTTTATAAGTCGCCGCCTAAGCCCTATGAGCACGCAAGGTGTCAGAAATATTATAACTAAATATGCGAGGCTTTCAGGCATAAACAAAAATATCACCCCCCACGTCTTTCGACATACGTTTGCATCCCTAATGCTGGAATCAGGAGTGGATATCAAATATATTCAGGATTTTTTGGGACACAGTTCCATATTGACCACACAGATCTATCTACATACTTCAGATGAACAGAAAAAGAGAATACTTGCGATGAAGCATCCAAGAATACTTATAGATCCCGCAGGAATCGGCAGCGATTAGGAAACGATTCCTGACAAGCCGGCTATAAAAAACCGTCCCCGCCGCCCTTACCACAGACGGTGAAGCTGCCAGTAATCATCCGTTCCGTCCATTATGACCAAAACATCATCGGCTTTAACACTGCCGCCGTAATCTGCCACAAAGCGAAATGTTATTGTCTCAGGACTTGTAATCCCCCACAGACAGCGCATGGAGGAATCCCAAAGCTGTCCTTCATAAAGAACTTCCCCTGTTTGATTCCTTTCCTCCGTCTTTTCAAGAACGGTTTTAAAGTTATCGCAGCCTGCTATGCTGACCGTAACCGATTCGGGATCTCCTGCAGCATACGCCGATAAAAGAAAACGCTCTCCCGGCCAGAAAATATTTAATCCCCTCTTTCTTGGGGGCGCCGATAAAATGTACGTTGAAGCATCGGATTTCTGATTGAATTCATCTGAAAAATTAAATAGGTTATATTTTTTTCGGTTATCATCCCACAGATCGGTATGGGCGACTTTGCCGGTAACCTTCCCGTTTGACAGCACCGCAAATCGCATGGAGGCCATACCAGTACCATCCTCATCCGTAACCGTGCATATGATTTCATAGCTGCCGGGCGAAGCTTTAAATGAAGAGGGAATAAGTACCGGAGGGTAGCGCCCGCCGTCGGCTGTAATATCCTGCCTGTTGTGGCTGTATAAAAGCCTGCGGTCCTTATAAACTTCTGTTTTAAGGCTGAGCACATCTTTTTCAACATCGTCGACCCTCACTTCTATTTCATAGTCGCTTCCTTCAATTACCGAAGATGGAACGGTTCTTATGGATTCAATCCATGGTCCTGTACCGCCCCCCTCTATATAAAAGGTGATCGTCTCTATATTTGAATGCTTGTCGTAATCGGGGTTTCCCAAAGGATCGGGAGGCCTTTTCGTATTATCCTCCTGCCAATGCTCAACCGTATATTTTCCGCCTATAAAGAAGGTCTTAATCGGTTCATGCAGCACATTATCCGCTATTGACACCGGGTTTCCCCATAAATCAAGGATAACCGAAGCTTCCGGATGAGGTCCGTCATTACCAGGCGTATGGGTATATTTCCAGTACTGTTTTTTTGAAGGATCCCCTTCATAATCATAATATGATATGTGAAAATCCACAGTTTCACCTTTTTTATAGACAAGGCTTTCTTCATCCTCTCCTTCATTCACCTTATCCCTTATAATTGCAGCCCGGGCCTGCTTCATCTGCCATTTTAATAAAGCATCAGGGTCGGAAAACGACTCCTTCACGACATATGATTTTATTCCGTTTCGGTATGTATAAACATTCAAATTTCTAAAAAGATTTTCTCCTTCGGGAAATCCTATCGCAATCTCACCTTTATCGTTGAATATATCCGTCTCAAGAAAGGCCTTTCTTTCTGTTTCCCGATCAGCAATAAAAAATTTCATATCCTTTACGTAATCCACGGATGAATCGATCAAAACCGATTCTATTCCCGTAATGCTCCCTGTCGCACCCCTGTAATCCGATGATTTCATCTTAAATGTCTGTGTTCCCGCCATGGATGGCAAAGGTATACGATAATCAGAGGGAATGTTGTTTCTCGCACTTTCAGGATATTCGTTTCTCGGGCAGCAGTACCAGGAATAGCCGCCCCAGCTGTATGTGACATTATAGTTTCTGTCGTTATAGACCACAGGCCTTGAAGATGTCGCAATGAGCGTCATTAACGCCGTTTTCCCCGAAGGAATTGCATATTTTGCCTCCTTGTCTCCCGCCTCCCAAACGGTTGTTGATGTATAAGGGGCCGCATCGAAAGGCCCCTCCACCACCTCCGCATCATCCATTTCCCCGTATGCACCGCAAGCCACAGGGGTGCGAAAACTGCCTTTTACAAGACTGTATCCTTCGGACAGGGATTCAACGCTTAAGGTCTCCGCGCAAGAAATACCTTCCCCGGCGCCCGGTTTTACGATATCCAACCTCAAATTATCTATCCACATCTTTGCAACGGTCTCCTTCCCCCCATAGGCCCGGGCATGGAGTTTCAGAGTATTTTGCCCTTCCGACAGCAGAAAGGGATGGCAATATGAACCCTTCCCTTTACAGTCGGGAGTAAATTCATGCCATATTTCACCGTTGATCTCCATAAAACTTGCTGTCCAAAGCGATGAACTGTCCATCTGCGTTTCCCAGTCAAAGGACAAAACAGCCTTATGATCCTTTGGAACTTCAAATGTTATGATGCTGCTGTCAGCGAAATAATAGTTTTTCCAGTTGCTCCCCTGACGGTTACAGACATTCCCGCCCTTGTACACACCTTCATTAATCCTCGAAGAATCAAGCACGAAAAACGATTGAGCGTCCCCATCATCAAAGCTTTCAAAATGAGATGATACAACCTGAAAGCCTGAAGCCCCGACAGATAAATCCCGGATGCTCGGAACAAAGCTCAAAGAATCTGAAACCTTCCCATCTGCCCGCTTAATTTCATACTCATAATAATATGCGGTATCGGGGAGAAGATCGAAATCCCTGCTTATATTTCCTTCATCCGTTTCCGAATGGACTTTTAGAACATTTTTTCCCCCTTCTGCCATGGCTGCAACTTCATTTGCAAGAGCTGCGCCATTTTCCATCAATAAAGAATCGGCCATGATCAGCCTGCAATTTTTGCTTCCGGCTTTTTTACCGATGAAGTCCAAAAGATCCTCATCATAAAGGGATTTGGGATTTGTTTCATCGTAAATAATCAAAGCACCCGTACCCTTTTCCCCGTGAAGGTATCTGTTTGCACATCTTTCCAAAACGCCGTATATATTCCGGGCCCATGTCGTTACAACTGTTTCATTTCCATAAGTCAGCCCGATATGATTATTCCCCGTCTGGATCGCCGCCAACGAATCGGATGATGCTCCATATTCCCTTGTTACGACACTCATTCCAAGCTGATCCGCAGTCCCCATATATGCATAATCCGAAGAAGGCTCGAATACGAACACCTTTGTTCTTTCGGGCAGTCCGTGTACAGGACCGTTATTATAGCTTCCGGTATAAAGTATGTAGCACCACTCGGCGCCGGTTGATAGATATACCGTTTCATCCAGCTCCCTTGCGAAGATCACCTGATCAGTCCTTGTGGGGTATCCTTCTTTATCGCTTACAGACAGTGCTGCGGAATAATCGCTTTTCACCGCAAAGAGCTTCACGTTGCCGCAGCAGTATGAGCCGCTTCTTGAATCGTACGTATATGCCACATAGTTGCAAACACCTTTTGCATTGTAAACAGGTGTTACGGTATAGGTATATGAGGATGAATCCTGCATAGAAACTGACCGAATCATTTTATTATCCCGACCGTATATCCTTGTTTCACTGATAAATGAAGCTTCAGAAGGAGTCAATGCGTTAACTATCAGTTTTCCGGATGTATCTATTCCAAGCGCCCTAAAAGAAGATTGGCCGCTGTTTACTTTTTCATCTAAAAGACGCTCCAAAGTAACAAGCTCTCTTTTCGGATCGAATATCCCCCTGTACAATGTAGTGCCGTCTACATTAAGAAAATGTACTTTACCCTCTATTGTCCTGACACAGCCACTGCTCTTGCCGTTGAAAATCCTGTCCGTTTTCTCTGTCTCCATATTCACCCGATATATCCCGTCGCTTTTTATACAATAAATATTGTCACCTGCTACGGTGATATTGTTTCCCGTCTCAAAATCCAAAGTTGTGAGAATGGAACCGTTATCCTTTGAGACGATTAAGGTTCGCCCTTTGGAAATGAAAAATAAAAAGCGACTCTCTTCATCCTGAGCAAGATAAGGACCGTTATCCGGCACCGACAGAAGCTCATCGCTGAAAACGGTGCTGAAAACCTGCCTCCCTGTTCTTGCTTCAAAACAGGATATGGTATAGGGGGAACTCGGGTAGACTCCGGCGCCCGAACCTTCCCAGGTGGCATCTATCTTATAGAGTCTTTCTTCATCCACCAGAAAATTGTGGTCTTCATAAAATGTCCAGCCTCCTTCGTAACCGAAAGGCGTATCCGCCTCCATTAGAAACAAAGGATCACTGCTTTGCGGCTCCAAACAAACGGAATTCATTTTTTCTACGCGTATTTCGGGATCAATTCCAAGGTCAAGAAGGTTTTGCGCAAGCAACCCTCGGCTGTCAATCGCATGGTCGTATTCCTCTTTGCCACCGGTTAAAACGGTGATGTCCATCGGTATCCTCCTTATCGGAGAAAAACTTACTCTCGGCGCTATATTTATAACATCGCCCTTTTCCACAGCCCGCCCCGCAAGATGTTCCTCCTTTGTGATATATTCCTCCAGAGTTTCCTCTGTCCAAACATCCTCCGCCATCAGACCTATGAGAAAAGGGCCCACTCCCTCCTTAACAAAACTGATCTTTTTTCCGGTACCGAACTAAAGATCCTTGTATCCCTGCATTTTAGATATATCAGCCCAGTCGGAAAACTGAGGGGGAGCCTCATTTTTCTCCGTGTCCGCCAGATAGTACCAGCTTCTTTTAATTTGATCTCCATCCGTCAAAGTTCCGTCCTCCACTGTGATATTTGCCTTATTGGAGTCCTCTCCCCTTATGAAAAATGATTCCATATCCAAAGAGGCAACAGGCGGCAGATCCGGAACTACCGAGAAATCTGCACATACGCTGTCTACGTTGCCCCGGCTGTCCTTAGCGTATATAAGATAGCGATAATCCATCGGTTCCGAATTCTTTGTAAGAAACTCCAGCCGCAGGGATTCAAAGTATTCATCCGATAAAAGGGACTCTATAGGCCTGGTCTTGATCGTATCCCCACTTTCACCGTGATCCTTTCCTATAGTTACTTTTTCCCCTGTGGAAGGACACACGAGTTCTATTTCCAGCTCTACGATCGGATAATTCGGATGGGCAGCCAGATCCACATTCAGGACCTGCTTCCTGTTTTGCTTTTTTGTGCCTGTCAAGCTGTGTATTATAGCAGGGGTGGGCAAAACCGATATATCCTTAATATCGTGAAGCTCGTTTCCGCCATCAGGACTGACGGTAAGCCTCACCTGATAGCTTCCGCCGTAATTAAAAACCGCCTCGGCCCTGATCGGAGATATGCGAGAAATACGGCCGCCCGATATTACGGAAAAGTGGTTTTCCGCCAGCCTGTTTTCATAGGTGCGGGCAGCCGACCAGATTTCGCCGTCGAACGTAAACAGCGAACAGTCCTCTGCAATGACGGGATGGCCTTCATACGTGAAGGCAGGAAGTGATAGTGAACACAGAGCCTCACAAGGCAGATCCGTTTCGGAAGGAGGGCCCTCCTCTTCTTCCGGAGGTCCCGTTTCAACGGGGACCGCAAACAGCCTCATCCCCACAGATACGGAAAAGGTTTGATAATAAAGGCGGTTATCAAAGCGTGAAATATGCACACCGACAAACTGCCCGTTTGTCAGGCCTTCCTCATTTACAACCGCGTTAAAGTAAAAATGCTCAAGCAAAAACTGTTCATCCATACCCGCCTGCCTGAATTGAGGATTTCGGTCAAGAAATGCTTTTGCGGTAACCTCCTTGGAGCTTTCGGAAAATCCGGCATTCATTGCGAATTGCCCTACATATCCCTTTGCCGTACCGTTTAAACGTATTTCCTCTACGGTGAGCCAATTCTTTTGCCAAGGAGGGGTGTCGGTATCGCTGTCCCTTGGGAAATCATCGTTTCCATAAAGCCCACCGTTCATATCATACCCCCAATATCGATATTTGCCGTCTCTGTAATTGGATGATGCCGTAGTCTCTGCCAGGGCGTTTATGCTCGCCGTATTCCCGTAGGCGATTATACCCCTTTGATACCACAATTCCTCATTGAGCTGATAATTTCCCGAGTCCACACGAATTTTCAGCAATACCGTGCCCTCCTCCAACAGGAAATCCAAGGCCCTTTGTTTTTCATCCCGATTCATTTGATCAAAGGTCTTGTAAACCGCCTGTTCGGAAAAGGCGCAGGTACTCCCTAAAAGAAACATGATCAGTAACAACGCCGCGGCACAAAAATGAACATTCTTAATCATTGTCTTTCCTTTCACGCTTTAGAAAAACTCTTCATTTATCTCGCCCTGCCTCGTCTGCCAAAAGCGATTATCGTACCCTGCAGGTAAAATGAATATGCGAAGGGTGTCGTCAAGCCTCTCCATCAGCACGGGGACATCGCCGAAATATTGCTTTCTCATGCCCTGCCTGCCGGGTCCGAGGGGCTTCTTCTCAAAATCCAGCAGAGCCGAATATATTTCATCCCCTATAAGAGGTTCCTGTTCAAACAGCAGAAGCCTGAGCCCCTTATGCTTTATGTCTTTATTCTTTTCGCAGTCAACAACTTTTAATGTTATCGTTCCCTCGGGAAATATGCCGTTTTCCTCCTTGGTCACCTCACCTTCGGCAGCGAGTCGAACAGGAAGATTTTCTTTGAGCCGATATATCACAAGCGCAGCTTCCGCCCTTTTCAGCGTCGCATTCGGGCGAAATGTGCCGTCCGGATATCCCGTAAGTACGCCCAGGGAATATGATTTAACGATAAAATTTTCATAAGGAGTCCTGCTGTTAACATCTTTGATGCTCTCAAGGCATTTGCTGTATTCGGATGAAGGAATAACAACATTTCTGCCTTGTTCCGGCATGCTTCCGCTTATCACCGCCATTAGAGATCTTTTAATCGGCCTGTCAAGAACTTTGGGGCTTATGTCATAAGCGTTGAATAAGGACAGTTGAATCCCGGCGTCATAATAGGGTCTTGCCCAGTGGGATTCGTGTACGGCATCTACGGATTCCGTCAACAGATTCACAGCCATTTTGATGAATTCTCCACAGGTTACCTCTTCATCAGGCCTGAAGCTTCCATCGGGATAGCCTGAAATTATCCCTTCCGCCGCCATTTCTTTTATTTCGGAAAAAGCCCAGTGATTTATCCCTACATCTGTAAACGCCTCCGGCTTTACAATCGCCTCTGCGCTTGAGGAAAGAACAATAAAACAAAGGACTATCGCTATATTTTTAAGCTTACCCATACATACCTCCCCATTTATATACATTGCACCCATGTAATTACATTCTAACAGGAAAAAGGGCCTTGTCAACACTTATTTACAATAAATGTAATTTACTAATTCTCAGTCTTTACCTTGTTAGCCATTTAAAAACCTGCTAAAATAGTGACTGTTGAGCATACCATTTGTCTGTTTTGGTTAAATTCCAAAATATCCGGAAAGGAAGCGGTTTTGTGATGATCGGGTTTGATACTGAAAAATATATTGAAGAGCAGTCAAAATACATTTTAGAGCGGATTAACTGCGGTGAAAGCGAGCGCCTCTACCTGGAATTCGGAGGAAAACTGGTTCATGATAAGCACGCAATGAGAATACTTCCGGGCTTCGATGAAAATGCAAAAATAAAGGTGTTAAACAGGCTCAAGGATGAAGCGGAGGTTATCATCTGCATATATGCAGGAGACATCACCACCACGAAGACCCGTGCAGATTTCGGTATCACCTATGATGTCGAAGTGTTGAGACTTATAGATACGTTCAGAAAGTATGAACTCCCGATAAACAGCGTCGTAATCACCAGGTACCAGGACCACCCCGCCGTAAACATCTTCATCAACAAACTTAACCGAAGAGGAATCAAAACATATAAGCATTATGTCACTAAAGGCTATCCCACGGATGCAGATACAATTGTAAGCGAAGAAGGCTACGGCAGAAATCCCTTTGTAGAGGTGACAAAGCCCCTTGTAGTCGTAAACGGACCGGGACCGGGAAGTGGCAAGCTGGCTACCTGCCTTTCACAGCTGTACCATGAAAATCTTTTAGGACGCAAAGTGCGCTATGCAAAATATGAGACATTCCCCATCTGGAATTTACCTCTTAAGCACCCTGTTAACATGGCGTATGAGGCTGCTACAGTAGACCTTAAAGACGTGAATATGATCGATTTCTTTTATTTAGAAGCCCACGGGCGAACGGCCATAAATTACAACAGGGACATGGAAGTATTTCCGGTAGTTAAAAGAATAATAGAGAAGATAACCGGAATGCCATCAGAATATCTATCGCCTACGGATATGGGAGTGAACAGAGCAGGATTCAGCATAATCGACGATGAAATATGCAAAGAAGCAGCCTGCCAGGAAATCATTCGCCGATATCTGATCGCTCTTTGCGACTATAAAAAAGGCATAATAGATGAAGATGCCGTAGCAAAAAGCAAAATTCTGATGGATGAGCTGGATCTTCGCACGGAGGATCGGCTGGTGGTTATGCCTGCAAGGGAATACTTAGAGGTTAAACGATTATCCGATCCTAAATATGAAAACGTAGTGGTCATGGCTTTAGAACTCCCCGACAGATCAATTATTACAGGAAGAAGCTCAAGGAGGATGGTGGCCGCCGCCGCAGCGGTCTTAAACGCGATAAAGATTTTATCCGGAATAGCCGATGAAATCCACCTCATATCTCCCGCAGTGCTTCAGACGATTCAGCATCTGAAGACGGACATCCTCAACCACGAAAAATCCTCGCTAAACTGCGAGGAGATACTTACCGCCCTGACCATATCCGCCACAACGAACCCCTCAGCTCAGGTAGCCGTTGAAAAGCTTCTGCTTTTGGAGGGATGCAAGGCCCACTGCACCGCCATTCTGAGCGACAGAGACGCCCAAACATTGAAGGATCTTGGAATTGATGCCACAAGCGACCCGGAATATCAGACGAATAACCTCTATTCCGTTTAATTGTTGAGCAGCTCTATGGCTTTTTGCAACTGAGCATCCCCGAATTCGCCTTTGATGTAAGATAAAGCGGACTCATCCAGAATATGCATTGTTGAATAATCAAGCACTCCATAGGAGTAAAGTCCCTTTGTCCTTTGAAAGACCTTAACGGCGGCCACCGTACCCTCGTCCATGCTGCCGCTTACAGTTACGGGATAACCGAGCAAAGCGAGACGCTGCTGAGCCCCATATACATTAAGGCCGACAGATCCTAAAGCCGGTTTAACATTTTCCTTCATCGGTACAAAAGACCTGTAGCGTTCGACTAACTCCTTTGTGCCTTCATTACTAGTTATATCTATATAGCAGTCAGGACTTATGCCTGTATTGTTGATGGATTTTTTGCCGGGAGTTAAAAAATAAAGGGTGGAAAGCTTTATTGAACCGCCGTTTTTTAAAGGTATCATCTGCTGCGCCACACCTTTACCGTAAGTGGTGGTCCCCACGAGTTTAGCGGTGCCGCTGTCCTGCCATGCCGCAGCCAATATCTCCGATGCGCTGGCGGAACCGTTGTTGATAAGCAATACCAAAGGAATGCCCGTATTCCCTTTGCCGTCGGCCTCTATTGTTTCAGTTACAACGCCTCTTCTTTCAAAATGCACTATTGGTCCTTTTGGCATCATTTGTTCAGCAATCGCCGCAGCCACATCCACATAACCGCCAGGATTATCTCTTACATCCACGATGAAGCTTTTTGCTCCTTTTGATAATAGCTGCAGCCTGGCATTTTTAAATTCTGTATGAGAATCCCTGTCGAATCTATCAATCCTTATATAGGCTGTGTTTTGCGGCAGCATATCAAAATGAACCGATACGGTATTAATCTTTTCCCTTATAAGATTGAAGGATAACCTTTTGTTGTGTCTTAATACCGTAACAGATACCTTCGTTCCCTCTTCGCCTCTCAGCATGGATGAAACAGATTCCAACGGCAGATCGGACACATCGATACCGTCAATCGAGGTGATAATATCCCTGGCCGATATACCTGCTTTGTCAGCCGGAGTTCCGGGCAAAGGGGCCACAACCCTGCACATGCCGAAAAAGCTTTCCAGGCTGAGCCCGACCCCCGTAAACTCTCCGCTCACGGATTCCTCAAAGCCGCGACTTAAATCAGATGATGAATAGTAAACGCTGTAAGGATCATCCAGGGCCTCAAGCATGCCCTTATATGCCCCGTCAAGGATCTTTTTCAGGTCTGTCTCATCCTTGTAGTGCTTCTCGATATTTCTGATCAGTTCCTCTATGGAATTTTCATTGTAAATGCTGTCGGAAACAGCACCGTACACGGCGGGACCTTCGTCACCCCATGAGAACATGAATGTAAACGAAGTGACCACTAAAGCAATGGCCAAGGCCCAGGCTATGATCTTGGCTATCCATCTTACCGTGTTTCTATTCATCCTGAGACATTCCCTCCTGCTGCAGGCGCTGCTGATCCATAACCTCTATAGCCAGACGGCTTCTCCCCTCTGACAGTCCTCTAAGGCTTATATGGTAGTCGATGTCAAGAGTACCTTTGCCCTCCGTTTTATCGATTTTATTTACTACATCGTTTGTGAGAACTTCCATTTCCACCGCCCCGAAGACGGTGTTGTAGTAGCCGGTAAAGCGCTTCCCCTTTTCAAATTCAATTTCTGTATCAAGAGGGACAGATTCACCTTTTCGCTGCATTTGCACTTTATCACCGGTAATCTTCAATCTGGTTATACAGCCTTCCATTCCTGAAACCTTGCTTTCATCGTAAAGCAAATAGACGGAGTCTTCTTTCTCGTAAAATTTGCCCTCGGTTACAAATTCCAGCTGGTTTTCTTCATCCGAAAACCCGTAAAGCTGTTTACCAACGATTTTTAGCATTATATCTTTCATATCCCAATGCTACAATCCTTTCTATTAATTGCGGGTACGAAAGCCCCGCATGCCCCCAAAGCATCGGAAACATGCTGAACCTTGTAAACCCGGGAATCGTATTTATCTCATTTATGTATATTTTACCGCTTTCCTTTTCCAAAAAGAAGTCCGCCCTTGCGAAGCCGTTTAAATCAAGAATGCGATAGGCTTTTAATGCTATGTCCTTAACCTGTTGCTCCTCTTCCCGGGATATATCTGCCGGTATGCAAATCCTGGACTTTCCCCCGTCAAAATATTTAGCGTGATAATCATAGAATTCCTGCGAAGGAATTATCTCTCCCACCCCGCTGGCCTCTGCATAATAGTTACCCAAAATAGCGACTTCTAACTCTCTGCATTCGATGGATTTTTCCACAATAATTCTTCTGTCGTGCCCCGCTGCCTCCATTAGGGCCTGTTTTAAGCCTTTTTCGTCCTTAACCTTGGAAATACCCACGCTTGAACCCATATTGGCGGGCTTTACAAATACGGGATAGGGAAAGGCCTCCTCAATGGATGCCGCCACCGCTTCATAATTCTGTGAAAGCTGTTCCGCTAAAACGGCAACATAAGGAGCCTGAGGCAGGCCCTCGTTCTCAAAAACAGCTTTAGCGAGTATCTTATCCATGGCCAGGGCCGAGCCTGTAACACCGCAACCCCCGTAGGGCATGCCCAGTATTTCAAAAAGTCCCTGTATGGTCCCGTCCTCCCCGTACGGACCATGCAGTATGGGCAAGGCAAAATCCATGTGCCTCTTCAAAGAGTTTTTGCCGTCTCCTACGATCTTCAGGCTGAACTTAGCCGGATCTTCGGCCAAAGAAGTCTCCGCCATCTGCTGCCAGCTTCCGTCCTCGATGTTCTTTATCGGCCCCTCGTAGAGCAACCAGTCTCCTCTTCTCGTTATCCCGATCCGGACCACTTGGAATTTATCGCTGGGCACAGCCCTGATAACCGAAGCGGCAGACATCAGAGAAATTTCATGCTCCCCCGATCTTCCTCCGAATAAGATACCCAATTTTATCATTCAATATTTCTCAACTTTCTGTCACACTATTGTCTGTTCTTCAACAGATCCCTAATTTCACCGAGAAGCTCGGCCTCTGTCGGCGCCTCCGGCTCTTTTGAAACTTCTTCCGACGCATCCATTTGACTTCTTCTTACTTTATTGATCATGCGGATGGCGATGAAGATAGAAAATGCAATGATGATAAAATCAAGCAGGGTCTGAAGGAAATTACCGTACATTATAGAGGCTTCCGGCTTTACAACTTCGAGCCCTTCTATAACGGCCTCCGACAAAACGATCTTCAAGCTCGTAAAATCCGTACCGGCCGTAATGTAGCCTATTATCGGCATGATCAAATCATTAACAAGCGAGGATACAATCTTGCCGAAAGCCCCACCGATTATTATACCTACTGCCAGATCAATCACATTGCCCTTTAAGGCAAATTCCTTGAATTCCTTAAGCATTCTTTTTCCCTTCTGTAATTTCTCTAGATTTAACCGCAACCCGCAAGAGCATCGATAGATGCTCTTTATCAAAATGATATTCTTTTCTGCAAAATTGACAGACCAGCTCCGCCTGACCATCCTCCTCTAAAATGGATTTTAGCTCTTCTTCTCCGAGGGAAATCAACACGCGTTCCAATCTTTCAAAAGAGCAGTCGCAATCCCACTCCATATCCCTGTATTCAAGAATATCAGGCCTGTATTCCTTTGGCAGCCCATTAAATATCCTGTTCGTCAGACCTGACAGGATGGCCACAGGTGATTCCCTTTTCGATTCCTCCTCTATGAGATCCGTGAAAGAGGGAAGATCCGCAATAAGCTGTTCCAGCGCACTTACCGACAGGGGATCACTGTCGGGCAGCATCTGTATTATCATCCCGCCGGCCGCCTTTACGCTGTAATCTCTGTCTATCTTTACACCCAACGCCACAGATGTAGATTGTTGTTCCGATAAAAAGAAATAGGCGGTCAGATCCTCGGCTATTTCTCCGCTGACCGTATCTATGCGGCCCATGTAGGGCTCCTTCAGTCCGCTGTCCCGAATGACGGTGACAGTACCCTTTCCCAAAGCGCCTCCAACGTCAAGTTTACCGCTCGGCTTAAGGGGCAGCTCCGCGAAAGGATTTGAAATATAGCCCTTCACTTTACCCGTTGAACTTGCCGTAGCAAGTATCTCTTTCACAGGGCCGTCACCTTTAAACTGCAACGTCAGCTTATCTTTTTTATCCTTTAAAAGCATCATCCCCATGAGTCCTGCACCGGTAAGAACACGCCCCAAAGCAGCTCCCGCCAACGGAGAAGTGCCATGAACCCTTCTTGCATCCTCAGCCATTTTTGTTGTTACCGCAAGATAGATCCGGAAAGAGGAGCTTTTGTCCAAGGCGATCAAAGCTTTGTTCATACGGGCAGCCATTCTTTTACGGTATCCCTCATATTGTTTATTATCTCCATGGCAGATTCTCTCGTATCGCTCCTTGCCGACAGGTATACCTTCAAATTCGGTTCAGTTCCCGAAGGCCTGACTATTACGCTGCTGGCGCCTTCTAAAATATATTCCAAAACGTCCGATTTGGGAAGGCTGATCGGCTTAATTTCAAAAGCCGCCTCGCCTGCAACACGTTCAGGAGCCCTTCTTTTTGAAAGCAAATAATCGGATATCTCTATAACTTTCCTGCCGATGATATCGATGGGGGGCGTGGATCTAAGCCCGCTCATTATACCTGCCATCCGTTCCATACCACCAACCTCATCAAAAGAAAAATACAGCAATTCATCGATAAAATATCCATGTTTTCTGTACAATTCCTCCATGCGGTCTATCAGGGTTTTTCCTTCCTTTTTGTAATATGCAGCGGCTTCCGTGACAAGCATGGCCGCAGCTACAGCATCCTTATCTCTTACGTAGCTCCCCGCAAGATAGCCGTAGCTTTCTTCAAAGCCGAAGATGAAGCGATTTTCTTCGCCGACAGACTCCAGCTGTCCTATCCTCTCCCCGATATATTTAAACCCTGTCAAAAGCCGAATCATTACAACTCCATGTTCTTTTGCAACCGCATCTGCCATTTTGGAAGAAACTATTGTTCTCATCGCGATGGGACGGGCCACCATTTTTTTCTTTTTGCAAAGGAAATCCAAAAGTAAAACGCCTACTTCATTTCCTGTAAGCTTTTCATAGCTTATCCCGTTGCCGCAATCTTCCTTTCGAACGGCGATGCCTAAACGGTCGCAGTCAGGATCGGTTGCCAACAGAAGATCGGGAGTTTTGAGCGAGGCGCAAAGTGCCAGCCCCCTTCTTAAGGCCTCTTCCTTTTCAGGGTTCGGATATGGACATGTAGGGAAATTGCCGTCGGGATGCTCCTGCTCGGGCACTACATGAACCTTGCCTGTTCCGATTTCATCAAGTATTCTTCGCACCATCTTGTTGCCGGCACCGTTTAAAGGCGTATACACCACTTCGATATTTCTGCAATCCATGTCGGTCCGGCTGCTTTTAACCGCCTCGATATATGCATTGACTGTCTCGTCCGGAATGAAATGGAGCGGACATCCTTTTAATTCGTGTTGCTCGTGAATGTTAATGTTGCATTTTTCCTCAATGCTTCCTTTTTTAATGTCTGCAAAAGGATCCACCCTTTCGATAAATGAAGTGATCTCCTCCGCCTCCTCGGGGGTTACCTGACAGCCTTCCTTGTTATAGACCTTATATCCGTTGTAATTTGATGGATTATGGCTGGCGGTTATCATTATACCGCCGCAGCATTTATGATATCGCACGGCAAAAGACAAGGCCGGAGTAGGCATGAGCTCCGGATAAATATGTACGTTAATACCATTTGCGGAAAGCACCCTTCCCGCTTCCAAAGCGAAGCTTTCAGACTGAATTCTGCTGTCATAGGCTATGGCAACGGAAATATGTTCTTCACCGTTTCCGTACCTGTCCTGCAGATAATCTGCCAATCCTTGGGTCACCTTGCGAACTGTGTATATGTTCATGCGGTTTGTACCCGCGCCGAGTATCCCCCTCAGCCCTCCGGTCCCAAAATCCAGATCCTGATAAAAACGATCGTAAATTTCTTCCCTTGCTTCCTTATCGCCGGAGTCGGCTTCAAGCCGTTCCTCAAGCGTCTTTAATTCACGGTAGATCTTGGAAGGCAAATCCGGTTGTGAAAGCCATAGATTCATCCTGCCGTATGCTTCCCTAAGTTTTTGTGTATTCATTGAGATCGCCCCTCGAAATTGATATATTTATCATCGTATTGACATTAATAATTTTAGCACACATTTACCGTTTGTGGAATACATACTTTACTGCCGCAACAAGGAACCAATTGAAATTGGCATCATCGTTGGACTGCATGCAAAAACTGCCACCTCTGGCAGTTTTTCATATGCAGGACTTTATTGTAGTGTTTATTTTTTTAACAGTTCCAAGGTCTTAAATTTCAGCTTAAGCGTTCTTGGGTGATCGGGATCCTTAACGAGGTCGCTGTATTTCCCATGGAGCAATACATCTTTATAAATATCCTCTTCTTCATCCGCCTCGCCTATAAGGCATAAAGGCGGAAATAGCACGCACCACCAATTCTCCCCTTTGCCCTCACCGATGGTAACATTGAGAGACCTGTAATTTCCTGCCGGAAACGTCAAATCACCATAGGTTTTTTTCGGTATCAGAATGACGCCCAGATCTGCAGTTACCGGATAATCGTAGCCCTCTTCATGTATTACCGCCTTCGCTGAATCTTCAATCTTTTCCAAATTGCTTTCTATATATTCCATAGCACCATCGAGGTCCAGCGATATGCTCGTTTGATTCCTGTCCGCCCTGGCCATTGTCTCAGCCACCAGGTCTTCGTTAATGACTGTCAGCAGCCTGTCTCTCACCTTCAGCTTCAAGGCCTGATCCGCTTTGTTATCGCTGTTTGCAATTACGTGAAAGCGTATAAAATCCTCATTGGAAAGAAAATTATTTTCTCCGTGACCTTGCCAGATGCTGTAGGCAAACAGCAAAAGCAACAGCGATATGAGAATTCTTTTTTGCTTTTTTTTCATAAAAAAACCTTCCTTTATGAATAGAGATATGTATTCATATTCTCTCCACATAGAAAGGTTCTTATACTTCTACGCCAATATGATCAGCTTTGCGCCTCCTTTTATGTTTTCCGAGGACTCCAATTCGTTGCTTTCAAGAATTTTTTGAACCGGCATTTGATATTTTTTTGCCACCTTCCAGGCGGTGTCTCCGGGGGAAGCCACGTAAACGATGATATCGGGGAGCTTTCCCTTCACTTTTTCAGGCTCAACAAGGCTTACGGAACGAACCAGCTCCTTGCTTCTTTTTCCAAACAGATTTGTGCTTACGGATATCCCTGCATTTACCTCTATCTGCCGACTGTTTATCGAATCGAACCACAGCTCTTTTAAGGATAATTCCGTATCCGGCTCCATATCGGGTGAAGCATTGGGAAAATCCATCGATGTCCTAAAATCCAGTTTATGACTGAGACAGTAGGGCTCGCCTCCGCCTTCTGCTGACTGACAGATCATGCTCACAGGTATGACGCCCTCAACTATACACCTTCCGTCTTCTGCATAATTCCCCGTCAATTCAGGTTTTCCGGACAGGTAAATTACCTTGGGGTTTCCGCTTAAATGTTCGGGAATGTTAACTATCTCCCGCCCTGTAGCCTCCTTAACCGAGTTTCCGTAAATCAGTTTTGTTTCCACAACTTCGGTTTCATACATAGCCTCCTTTTCAAGATGGTATAAATCAACAACAGCCGCATCTTCCAACTCTCTGTAATATTCAATATCGGTATCCACATTCATCGATACATCGAAAATCCTGCAATTACCCTGATCATCTTTCTTAGGCTGGATGGATAAATTGTTTACTGAAAATGCGGTTCGACTGCCCAAAAGAGGTGTGAAAAAAGCTTTTTCGTCATCAATTTTTATAAACTGTGTAAATTCTAATTTTCCCTGATAGAACACAGGCTCACGATCTTTATAAAGTATGTTCAAAAAAACCGTTGCATCTATAACGGCTTTTTCCCGATTGATCTGCTTGTGATTTTCAACCACATTGACGCTGTTTAACAGTATCATGTCTATATCGGGCATATCGTCTTTAAGCCTCAATTCTTCCGAAAGTTCAAAGGTCTCGGTTTTTTTGAATGCCACATCCATAACTTTAATCCCTTCATGGCGGCATTCGATTTCTTCATTTTCAAGGCCTTCAAACATCTTTATTTCGCGGTTGCGGTATTCCCGCAAAATCAGCAGAACATCGGCTTTGATGCGAAACTTGCGCTCATTTATACGCTCTACATCTATCGATTCTACCCGGGCTTCAATTACAATCTGACTATCCGGTGAAGCATCGACTGCAGCATCTTCTCTAAAGGGGATCCTCGTCTCAAGCGATATAGGGCCCTT
The DNA here is from genome assembly GCA_964425645.1 of uncultured Oscillospiraceae bacterium. Lineage (GTDB taxonomy): Bacteria > Bacillota > Clostridia > Peptostreptococcales > Anaerovoracaceae > CAYRNC01. The sequence continues at coordinate 18,887 of CAYRNC010000009.1, forward strand.
TATTTCGTATTCTTCCTCAGGCATATAAAGGGTTGTGGCAATTATATCGCCCTCCGCTTTTATGGATACGGATCCGAAGGGAATGCTTTGCATAGACATCTGCAAACGACCCTCAATGTATAGGAGATCCTTCATATCGGGCTTTACATCGGGTATTAACACATCTTCCTCAACGTGCAGACTTACGGGTTTATGCTTGCACAGATCCGTAAAATTCAAATTCTTTTCAATGCGCCCGCTCGCTTCCGCCAACTTAACCGGAATCTTCTCATATACCGGCAGGGAAACGGGCACTGCCGTCGGCATTTTATCCTTTCTTACTATACCGGGGTCCGATTCACTTTCGGCACTTTCTTCCGACACCGGTATTGCATCTACCTCAACAGGTTTAATATTTTCCGTATCTGCAGTTTCTATATCAGCTACAGCTTCTTTTTCTTCAACAGATTGTAAATCGCCTTCATCTTCCTGCTCATCCACCTGCTCCGCTTCAAAAGGTGCCGGCCCATTAACCGGCGCCGCATCTTCCGCGGCTTCCGGCTCCATCGGGAGGGCCTCTTTCTCATCGGAAAGGGCTCTGTACAGATGATCATAAGCTGCCGCATCAAACTCCTCTTCAGGCCTTGCGGGCTGCAATGCATAATCCGGAATCGTTTCGGAATCAAAGACGTTATTTTTGTATTCCATGGTACCCTCCCCCTTTAAAGGCTGCGATCTGTGCGAAAGCCCGGCATCGCCCACTTCCGCAATATTAGTTTATTCCGGGAAGGGATTCAATATGACAAGAAGTCCTATATAAGAAACAGTACATTACGCTTTATTTAATATCATCTTTTAATATCATATCCTTCAGTCTGTCGATATGATTAAAAGCAGCTTCGCCCGCTCTTTCAGAATCTTTGTCAGATATGGCTTTGAGTATGCACCTGTGCTCGGGCACCATCTCCTCTGCCCGTTTAAAATCCTTATAATAAATATATCGAAATCTGAGCACCAGTTCCTGAAGCTGTTCCACAAGGGAAATAAGGTGGCTGTTTCCGCTGGCATCAACTATCATTCGGTGGAATCGGCTGTCGGTCTCGATCATTGCCTGCATATCACCCTTAGAAAGGGCCTCCTCAAACTGTTCCACCACCTGCTTCAATGCATTTATTTCTTCTCTTTGCATCCTTTCGGCCGCCAAACAGGCCGCCAAGGCTTCCAGATTGCTTCTTACCTCTAAAATATCCATCATCCTTTTAACGGACATTAAAGAAGCATAAGCGCCTTTTCCGGGCCTGATTGTTACGAGATTTTCTTTTTCCAACTTTCTTATGGCCTCGCGGACAGGGGTACGGCTTACACCCATTTCATCTGCGAGGTCCACTTCCATCATGCGCATTCCCGGCCTGATAAGCCCGGTAAGTATTCTTCTTTTAAGTTCTTCATAGACTATCTCTCTTAAAGGTTTTTTGCCCTCGATGATCGCATTAAACATAGCTCACTCCTATCGAACGGTTTTTGTTAAAAATGTTTCCGAATTAACCTCTTTGATTTTGCGATAAAGCCTCTCTGCTGATGGCTCGTCCTGCATAAGAGAAAAAACAGCGGGGCCGCTCCCGCTCATCATGGACCGAAATTTTCCTTCTTGGGATCCCATTATATTTTTCGTATACGTAATTGAAGGATAGCGCATTTCACATACCGATTCAAGCACGTTGCCCATGTTTGCGACAATTTTCTCGAAATTGTTTTCTTTAAGCCCTTGCAAAATGAGCCTTGTATCCGGCCTCTCGTTTATTTCGTTTAATCTAAGCGCTTTATAGGTTTCAGCAGCGGATATGCAAAAAGGAGGCTTTGAAAGGACCGCATAAGCGCGTAAGGACGGAAGGGGTGTAAGCCTTTCTCCTATGCCGCAGGCTAAAGCACAGCTTGAGACTTCTTCACCTGCAAACCCCAATTCTTTGTGATGTGCAGCCTGCCCCATAAGGCAAAAAGGCACATCGGCACCCAGCCTTGTACCTATAACCGTAAGTTCTTTTAACGATAAATCCGCCTTCCAAAGGTGCGTAAGAGCATGAATCACCGCCGCTGCGTCGGCGCTGCCCCCTGCTAAACCGGATCCTGCGGGAATCCGTTTTATCAGTTCTATCCTTATACTTTCCTTTTTATTATTATTGCATTGGGATAACATTAAAAGGGCCGCCCGGAAAGCCAAATTTCGCTCATCTTTGGGCAAAGAAGGGTCATTGCATTCGATGAAAATACGCCCGAAGGAATCATCTTCATGCAGAGAAACCCGCACCGTATCATACAGATCTACCTGATGCATGATCGTAGCTATTTCATGGTAACCGTCCTCACGATTTTTAAGTACATCTAAGGAGAGGTTGATCTTGGCAAATGCCTTTAATGTTATTTCCTTCATTAAAATGCCTCACTCAAAAAGAAACGCCGGGATTTCCCGGCGTTCAATAACTGCACTACATTTCAACTACTAAGGCTGCCCCCTGTCCGCCGCCTATGCAAAGAGTTGCAAGTCCATATTTTGAGCCTCTTTTTTTCATCTCGTAAAGCAAAGAAACCAATATTCTTGCCCCTGATGCCCCGATGGGATGCCCTAAGGCTATCGCACCACCGTTTACATTTAATTTTTCGGCGTTGAAATTAAGTTCTTTTCCTACCGCCAAAGATTGTGCCGCAAAGGCCTCATTGGCTTCGATCAGGTCCATATCATCAATTGTAAGGCCGGCCTTTTCCAAGGCTTTTTTAGTAGACGGCACAGGACCTATTCCCATAATGGAAGGATCCACTCCGGCAGAAGCATATGATTTAATTGTCGCAAGAGGCGAAAGCCCCAATTCATCGGCCTTTTCCCTCGACATGACGACCAAGGCTGCAGCCCCGTCGTTTATTCCCGAAGAATTGGCCGCAGTTACGCTGCCATCCTTTTTAAATGCCGGTCTCAGCTTGGCAAGCTTTTCCGGTGTACTGCCGAATTTAGGGAATTCATCAGTGTCAAAAGTGATGGGATCCCCCTTTCTTTGAGGAATTATAACAGGCACTATCTCATCCTTAAATCTTCCGGTTTTAATGGCCTCTTCCGCTTTCTTTTGAGAATTGCAGGAGAATTCATCCATCTCTTCTCTCGTTAATTTCCACTGCTCACCGACATTTTCAGCGGTGATCCCCATATGATATTTGTTAAAAATATCGGTTAACCCGTCGTGAACCATCATATCGATCAGCTTCACATCACCCATTCTGGCTCCCCAGCGGGTGTTGTTGCTGAAATAGGGAGCAAGACTCATGCTTTCGCAGCCCCCGGCAACGATGCAATCTCCGTCACCGGCCTTGATGACCTGCGCCGCCATTGATACGGCTCTCAGCCCGGAACCGCAGACCTTATTTAATGTCAGGGAAGGCATTTCCACCGGAAAACCTGCTCCGACGGCAACCTGTCTTGCCACGTTCTGTCCCAGTCCGCCCTGCAGCACATTACCGAATATGACTTCATCCACAATGTCGGTAGTAATACCGGCTCTTTTAAGAGCTTCCTTAACGACAATGGTCCCCAGTTCCACAGCAGAGGTGCTTTTCAGAGCGCCTCCGTAGCTTCCGATGGGAGTTCTTACCGCACTGACGATTACAACTTCTTTCATAATCACAACCTCCTCATATCTCGCCTGTCACTGCCTTCATTCAGCTTGCACAATAATAGCATTTTAATGCCTAAAATTCAATAGCACAGCCTAATTCACTCTATTCTGAATAATGCTGCTTTACGTAACAGGCAGGGCGATGTATTTTTCAAGCAGTAAAATGGGGCGATAGGAAAGCTTCGCCTCCCGAAGGCCGGGAAGGTCCATATCTTCCTCTCTGTTAATGTATTTAACAACAGGGGCTGCCCGTTTGCTGAATTCATTATTGATTGCCTGGTATGCCCCCCTGTATGCCACATTAGCTTTTTCTACATGAATTGTTATCGTATCTTCGTCCAGGCGGCCTGCAATACACAGGGCTTCTATCCTCCCGCCGATTTTGATCGCCGCCGCCATATAGCCTACTTTCTCAATATTACGAAAAGCATCCTCCATGGCCAGTTCTTCAAGATGAAGCAGCGAAAGCTCATATTCCGACAACCCAGTCCTCCGCTTACGTTCATTGAATTCCTTTATGAATACCAGGGCGTCTTCCGCCATATCGGAGGAAAAAGGAAGGTATTCATATTCATAATTCGCATGGAAAAAGTTGAGGTGGTTCCTTTTGGATCTGTATTTTCTGCCCGGCAACAGCGCCAGATCCTCTGCAAGGTAGATGTAGTCGTAATTTGGGCGATCCTTCAAAAACGTAAATTCGCCCGGACAGGCTTCTTCAATTACCCCGATCATGTGTTCGGGCAAAAGCCGAATGGAAAAAGGAAGTCCTTTTGATAAGAAGATGTTCTTTGCCTCCTTTATCGCATTCCCAAGCCCCTTCCCTACATATGAACCGTTACCTGTAAGCGGCGGGAACATAAAGGGGTCATCGTCATTTTCCAAGTTGCTGAAGGCTGCCGCCAGGACATAGTCCCCGAATATCTGCCAGCTGATCCTGTTTGCATCTCTCCACATATAAAGGGAGGTAAATGAAAGACCCGATGTGAAGTATCTGTAGCTGTGTAAGTATTTTTCCAGTATGAGCCTTTCTTCCAGCGTAACTTCCCTGTTAAATAAATGCATTTACACCCCTACTTTACAATCGCCGAGATTTCCCTGAAAATCGGATCCCCGGCATCCATACAAAGTTCAAACAGCACGGCCTCATAGGTCGTCCCTACGGCGCCCGATTCCGCAATGCGTCTTTGTGCGTATTTCTTGTCGTTATTACTTCTTGACGCGATGCAGTCATTTACTAAAAATACGTGATATCCCCTTTCCAGAAGATCTAAGGCTGTCTGCTGTACGCAAACGTGGGATTCTATTCCCGTAAGTATAACGGACCTTCGATCGGTTTTCTCTAAAGCCTCAATGAAGGCGGGTTCTCCCAATGCGCTGAAGCTGGTTTTTTCGATCGGTTCATATTCACCTAAAGCCTCATGAATTTCCCGCACGGTTTTACCGAGCCCTTTAGTATATTGTTGGGTTACTACCGCCGGAACACCCATCAGACGACAGCCTTTAATTAGTTTAACCACCCTCTTGGTCAATTCCTCACAGCCTTTCATGGCAGGAAGCAGCTTTTCCTGAAAATCAACGACCACAAGCATGGCATTTTCCCTTCTTATTTTTTTAACATCCATGAGTCATTCCTCCTTCGACCCTTTGCAATCCCCGAATTGAAAGCCCCAGCTTTTTACATCAGCCACCCTTTGATAGCTGGTGAGATCATAGTGAAGCGGTGTGATGGAAATGCAATTCTCCTGAAGGGCGACCACATCAATATCGTCGGGAAGTCCGGTATAGATCACAGGCTTTCCTGTATAAAAATAATGAAGCTTTCCATCATCGTCCACATGAGGCCTGAACTGCTCATCGTATTCTCTTGCTCCCAATCTGGTCACTCTAAGCCCTTTGATCTCATGTTCAACAACGTGGGGAATGTTGATATTCAAAACCGTGCCTCGATCGAGCTTTTCCGCCGCTATACCCAAAGCCTTTACCGCCATCTCGCGGCTCGGGCCAAAATATTTAGGATCATGAGAGTGCAGGGACATGGCTATAGACGGTATACCGTTTATAACTCCCTCAATAGCACCTGAAACGGTTCCCGAATAAAGGGTATCCGTCCCCAGATTGGATCCGTGATTGATGCCCGAATAAAGCATGTTTATGTGAACGCCTTCTTCTTTTAATATGCGAAGACCTAGCTTTACACAGTCTGCAGGCGTACCGGCGACAGACCAGGCTCTTTCGGCCTTAGGGAAATTTACCTCCCTGACGGTTATGGGGGCCATAACTGTTATGCCGTGTCCGCAGGCGCTTTTTTGCGAGTCAGGCGCAAAAACAAATATCTCTGCCTCAGCGGAAAGGGCTTCCGCCAGTTCCTTTATGCCCCTTGCATTGATTCCATCGTCATTGGTGATCAATATTTTCATAAATACCTCCTCCACTCAGCCATAGTATTATACCACCTGATGCCTGCCATTAAAACCGATATTAACATTTTACGGAATTATGGGTACAGCGGCTACTATTTCTGTTTCATAGTATCGTGGTTATTATTATAATTATTGATACAACAGTAACCGTTCCCGTTGCATTTTAACGAAATTAAAACTATAATCGATTAGACAAGAGGGAGGATTGTAACATGAACTATGCAACTATAGAATATAAGGGTGAAACAATGCTTTGCTTCGTAAACAAAAACGGGGACAAGGTATTTCAGCTGTCACATTATTTTAAAGAGAAAACGCCGGCTTCAATGGCAGAGCTTATAGCATCTTACAGGGAGGAATGGACTGATGATATCTTTCACTTTTTTGAAGAAAACCCCCGGCTTGCCATTTCATCGGCTGAGGTAACATTTCTTGCCCCCATACCTTCTCCGGCAAGGAACATAGTTTGCCTCGGGAAAAACTACGGCGAGCATGCAACGGAACTGAAGGGGCAAATTTTTTCTGATGCGCAACCGGAATTCCCCATTTATTTTACAAAACCCGATCATACTGTCATAGGAACGGGGAAAACCATACTGCTGCATGAGAATCTTACGAAGATGCTGGATTATGAAGTTGAGCTGGCCCTCATCATAGGGAAAAAAGGCATAGACATACGGCAGGAAAATGCAGAAGAATACATATTCGGCTACACTGTAGCCAACGATATATCCGCACGGGATCTGCAGCAGAATCACAGTCAGTGGTATAAGGGCAAAAGCTTAACAAGTCATTGCCCTATGGGACCTTTTATCGTCCATAAAAGCGCTTTGCCGCTGCCCCTACGCCTCGAAATCAAATCATTTGTCAACGGTGAGCTGCGTCAGAATGGGAACACCAAAGATCTGCTGTTCGACATCCCCGCAATCATCAGCGACCTGTCAAAAGGCTATGAACTGAGGCCGGGCGACATCATTTTGACGGGAACACCGGCAGGAGTGGGCATGGGATTTAACCCTCCCAAATACCTGAAAGCCAAGGATGAAGTGATCTGTCAAATAGAAAGAATAGGGAGCCTGATCAATACGGTAGATCTATGAGGGATCGCCGACACAGGCCCACAGAACTTCACCGATTGCCTCACGTATCACTAGATTTGCTCTGTCATCATACGATGTTTTCGATTTATTTATTAAAACGAGATTGCCTCCTTTGTAGTATCGAATAAGACCTGCGGCGGGGTATACCACCAAAGAGGTGCCTCCGACTATCAACGTATCGGCTTTTGATAAAGAGTTTACTGCGCCCGAAATTACGTTTTCATCCAGCGGCTCTTCGTAAAGAACCACATCAGGCTTAACCAGGCCTCCGCATTTTTTGCAAAAGGGGGTAAGGGTCTGCTCAGCCTTTTCATTTATGCAGTTTAAAGGATCCATGATATAGTCCAGATCATAAAATGCATTGCAACGAACGCAGTTATTTCTCTGGACAGATCCATGCAGTTCATATACATTCTTACTTCCCGCCGTCTGATGCAGGCCGTCAATATTCTGGGTAATTACAGCCTCCAGCTTGCCCTGCTTCTCAAGCTTCGCCAAAGCTAAATGTGCCTTATTCGGCTTAACTTCGGGATAGATGAGATTATTCTTGTAATAATCATAAAACATTTCTGTATTCCCCCGGAAAAAGGTAAGGGAAAGCATCTCCTCGGGGGACCTGTTGTATTTTTGCCTGGCTTTGTACAGCCCGTTTTCCGAACGGAAATCGGGAACACCGCTTTCGGTGGATACCCCGGCGCCCCCGAAGAACACTATCCTTTGACTCCCGTCCAGAATTCTTTTTAAATCTTCGTACATATTATCACCTCAGCACAATCTTATTACAGACTTCCGTTTCATTCAAGGCAAGATTTATCGCACCTGATTATTAATCGTTAACAACCAATATACTTTTAGATTTAACCCTTATTATTCCTGCTTGCTCAAAGGTTTTACCGGAGATATAATAATCAAAGCACAACGCTTGAAACAGAAGAATAAGTAAAGGCGGAACACATGGAAAAGAGGAATAAGACGGCCTTGGTTCTTGGCGGAGGCGGCTCAAGAGGAGCCTATGAAGTAGGTGTCTGGCAGGCGCTCAGGGAAATGGACATACAAATAGATACAGTTACCGGCGCCTCGGTAGGCGCGATCAACGGCGCCATGGTAGCCCAGGATTCCTTTGATCTGACTGTAGAGCTTTGGAACCGGCTTGAAAACGACATGATATTTGACAAGGGCATATTAAAAAAAGAAGAGGCGCCTCTTAAGGCTCTTTTGGAGAACTATGTCGATGAGGATGCTGTTCGAAAAAGCCCCGTAGACTATGGTCTTGTTACCGTTGAACTGCCGTCCCTGACACCCCGTTATCTATATAAGGATGATATCCCTTCAGGCCGTTTGATCGATTTTATCATAGCTAGCGCATCACTTTTTCCTGCCCTTTTACCCCATGATATAGACAATATAAAATATGTGGACGGAGGGTATCACGACAGCCTGCCCGTAGAAATGGCAATAAAAAAAGGTGCAAACAGAATCATTGCGGTAGACCTGGATTCCGGCGTTACAAGACCCATAACTTCAAGGCAAAAAAACAACACTACTGTCATACGTTCAAAATGGGACCTGGGAAATATCCTGGTATTTAAAGGATCCAATGCGTCCCGCATCATGCGCCTGGGTTACCTTGATACGTTAAGAACTTTCGGATTCTGCGACGGAGGCTATTACTGTTTTCCAAAGGGTCATTTAAATAAAAAGGCCCTTGAATGCGCTGAGACGGCAGGAAGGCTCTTTGGCGTTGAACCTGTCTTTCTTTATTCAAAAGATACATTCGACGAAAAAATCAAAAGAAATGTTTTATCATACCGTAAGGAAATAGAGCGGGAACTTTCGGATTTCAATAAAGCTATACGAAACGGAAAAATCGGTAAAAAGGGCATTCCCAATCTGCTGCAGAAAATCAACGAACGCACTATGACAATCATAATTGCAGATTATTTAAGAAAACACCCTTCATCCGGAAAAACCTTTTTAACAAAGTCCGCCTTAATGCTGTTTAAAGAACTTTATAAAGCTGCAATATATCTTAATAAAGCTAATCTCATCTGATTGATTCTGCACGTTTTCTTATTTCAAAAAACTTAGCCGCAGGTGTCTTTGCCAAGGCAGCCGTCAACAATGCGGCGATAAGAAAGCCTATCACAAACTGTATCATATTCGCAGGTATGCTGAATGCGGATACCGCAAAATTCCCATACATGACCCCGCCTGCGATATAGTATCCAAAGACCATAAACAGACCGGCTAAAGTCATTCCCAAAATCTCTGAAACGGGGATGATAAAATGTTCTGTCTTTCTGATTATCAATGCGATAACAATCAAAAAAACCGGTATCAGCAGTGCAGCAAGCATAAGCTGGCTTTGCACAGTATTGATGAAAGCTACGAGCTCGCTGACGGTGGGGGTATCCTCCGATAAAAGGGCCGCCGGATTGTTCGCAGCCTCGTACTCAACTATCCTTCCTACACCGAAATGAAAGACCATCCAAAAGCCTGCGGTAACGATCACGGCTATGGTGGTATTCCGCTTATTGTGCATACACTTTTCAATGGTAATGCCCATAAATAGCGCCATAAGACCTTTGATTGCAAATGTCCAGGGCACCCAATGAACATAGCCTAAAAACATATCGGCCATAGCCGATCCCACTCCGGCCGCCACCGCTCCGTGCCGCCATCCCAGAATCAATACCGATAAGAATATCATGCTGTCCCCCAAATGAATATATCCGTTTGTGAACGGTACAGGTATTGCAATCATCATAGTAGTCACCGTGATTACAGCCATCATCAGGCCTGTCATTATCAATTTATTTGTATTTTCTTTACGTGTCACTTTTTTTCACCTACCTTGCCAATTCACTCTACAATTAGGATATAATAAAATTGTAGCTATTAAAATAGTCAGTTAGCACTATTTTTGTAAATACAGTCCACCATTTATATTCAAATATGCCACGGTTTTATGATATAATGTGTACAGTTCAGAAAATGCACCAATACAAAAGGAGAAATCATGATCACGCTTACACCGGTTCTGGATGACACATTAAAGACCCCCTTGTACCAGCAGCTATTTGTATATATCCGGGAAGCGATACTTTCCGGGGATATTCTCCCGGGAGAAAAGCTGCCTTCGCTTCGATCTTTGGCCAAATCGTTAAGCCTTAGCGTAACAACGATAGATTTAGCCTACAATCAACTTCAGGTGGAGGGCTATGTCGACAGCAAACCCCAATCGGGCTATTATGTAAATGCGATATCCCCACGCATAAAAGGCCCAAAAGCAGAAACCAGCAGAAACCCGGGATTTTCCGATGAAAAGGCGCCGATAGAAATTGCTCAATCCGACGTCTACATCGATCCTTCGGGCTTCGACTTTACCAAATGGAAAAAATGCATGAACCGAATATTGACAGATCAAAGCGACCTGCTGATGCAGGAGGGAGATCCCAAAGGGGAGGCGCCTTTAAGGTACGAGATATCAAAATACATATATCAGTCACGGGGGGTAAGCTGCAGTCAGGATCGCATAATAATAGGGGCGGGGACACAGCAGCTTACAGGACTGCTTTGCATTATATTGCAGCAAATGGGCATCGATCATGTCTCCTTTGAAGACCCGGGCTATCTTCCCGCGCGGGGGATTTTCAGAGACAGAGGGTTTAAGATGACTGAAGTTCCAATAGACAAGGATGGAATCAGAATTGAAAAACTGCCGACGAACATAAGGTCGACAGTTTATGTAAGCCCCTCCAACCAGTTTCCCACAGGTTCTGTCATGCCTATCGCAAGAAGATACGCTCTTCTCGACTGGGCCTTTCGAAACAGCAGCATCGTCATAGAAGATGACTACAACAGCGAGCTTCGTTACGACAGCCGTCCCGTTCCTTCTTTGCAGGGACTGGACAACAAGGATTTGGTCGTGTATCTGGGATCCTTTTCCTCAACCTTGTTTCCTTCAATTAAAATCAGCTATATGGTTCTTCCGTCTTCTTTGCACCGACTGTCTTTAAAGGTTTTGGGAGATTACACACAGACCTGCTCAAAAACGGAACAGCTGACCCTTGCACTTTATATGGAAAACGGCTATTATATGACGCATTTAAAAAGGATCAGAAAGCTTTATGCACAAAAAAAACAAGCTGCCGCGGCAGCTATCCAAAAGTATGCCCGTAAAAACGTAAAGATTCTGCACAGCAGTTCGGGCATGCATATGCTTTTAGAATTGAAGGCCATTGCCGGCTCCAAAACCACAGACGACATTTGCCGATTGGCCCATGAAGCCGGCTTTATGCTGGTGCCTATAAAGGAATCCTTCGGAGAAAAGACCGATACCGGCATAGTCATTTTCTATTACGCCCGCATAGCCCTGGATAAAATGGAGGAGGCTGTTAAAAAGCTTGCCGCCCTTCTTTAATCCAAAAATGTGCATATCTCACTCAGTTCCTTCTTCTTAGGGCTTCTCGCACCCTCTTCAGGCACCCCTATACAGAACATGCACGCAAGAAAATAGCCCTCTTTTTCAAAGCCGGCCTCTTCTTTTAAAACAGCTTCGATTTGATCCGTGGCATAGTTCTGACCCGTAAGAAAGCATGCCCCGTAGCCCAAATCGATCGCTCTTAAATTCATATTTTCTAAAGCAGCGCCGATATTTTGCATACCGGGGCTTCTGATATCCAGCTTATCGATGTCCTCTTTGGGATATTCGGCAAATATCAGTTCTTCGCGCCCGCTTGGGGGATAATAGGTCGCATAAACCGCAATCAATATGGGAGCGTTCAGATAAAAAAGAGTGAAGTTCTTAACGAATTTCCGAAAGCGAAGACCTTTTTCAGGATCTTTTTTATCCATTGCTAATGCAATCTCTTCGTTCTTTCCGACAATTGCCTCAGCTATTTTTTCTTTAAGCCTGCGGTCCCGCATGACGACGAAATGCCAGTTTTGACAATTTGATCCCGATGGAGCTACTCTGGCGGCATCCAGAATCTCATACAAATCCTCCTGTGAAACATCCTGACCCTTATATTTTCTGATGCTTTGACGTTTGTAGATAGCTTCTTTAACTTCCATTTCATGTTACCTCCTATCTGCCCCAATTGTAGCATCATCTTCCTTACGTGGCAATCCTGCAAACAGCATCGGAAATTCTGTCGCCTGTTTCCTTTGTTCCTATTTGTTTTTTTCCAGGACTTAAGATATCTGCCGTTCTGTAACCTTTCCTAAGCACATAATCCACCGCTTTTTCAACTGCCAAAGCCTCTTTTAAAAGATGAAATGAATCCCGAAGCATCATGGCGCACGATAAGACGGCGCCCATCGGATTCGCCGTATCCTCGCCTGCAATATCGGGAGCGCTGCCGTGAATGGGTTCATAAATACCGATTCTCCCTTCTCCAAGACTGGATGAGGGCTGCATCCCTATCGAACCTGTTATCATTGCCGCCTCATCGGACAATATATCCCCGAACAAGTTAGAGGTCATGATGACATCAAATTGCCCCGGATCGCGAATGAGCTGCATTGCGGCGTTATCAACGTACATATGCGACAGCTCCACTAAAGGATAACTTTTTGCCGTTTCGCATACAATTCTGCGCCACAGCCTGGAGCTTTCAAGCACGTTGGCTTTATCAACGCTCGTTAACTTCCTTCTCCTTTTCATAGCTGTTTTAAAGGCTGTTTCGGCTATCCGTGCTATTTCTTTCTCGCTGTAGATCTCAACGTCGTAAGCAACCAACCCTTTATCGCCTTTTCGGGTCGCTTTTTCACCAAAATAAATTCCTCCGGTAAGCTCCCGAACAACAATGAAATCAAAGCCCTTTTCTGAGATGTCGGATCGCAAAGGACTCGATTGTGACAGTTCGGGAAAAAGCAGTGCAGGACGCAAATTTGCATAGAGCTCCAGCTTCTTTCTCAATCCTAATATTGCCTGTTCCGGCCGTTTCGGACCCGGAAGATGATCCCATTTCGGTCCTCCGACGGCGCCAAGAAGTATGCTGTCGCTTTTAAGGCATCCCTGCACCGTAGCATCAGGCAAAGGGCTGCCAACGATATCTATTGCGGCTCCCCCGGCCAAAAGCTTTTCGTAAATGAATTCATGTCCGTATACCTGTCCCACCTTATCAAGAACCTTTTTGCATTCCGAAATAATCTCGGGTCCTATGCCGTCTCCTTCGATCAATGCAATATTAAATCTCATCCTTTATTTTCTCCTTTACATAGCCCACGAGACCCTCGCGTTCGATGATCTCGCGTATAAAGGGCGGAAAAGGCTCCGCCTTATAGCTTTCGCCTTTTGTGTGATTGTCTATGATGCCGGAAATGAAATCCACAGTAACTTCATCCCCTGCGTCGATACGCTTTGCCGCCTCCTCACACTCTAAAATAGGCAGGCCCGTGTTAAAAGCGTTTCGATAAAATATGCGTGCAAATGTGGGTGCAATCACACAGCAAATCCCCGACGCCCTGATAGCAACAGGTGCATGCTCTCTCGATGAACCGCAGCCGAAATTGCTTCCGGCAACGATTATATCACCCTCCTTCACAACAGAAATAAATTCCTTATCTATGTCCTCCATGCAGTGCATTGCCAGTTTCGAAGGGTCCGCCGTATCGAGATATCGTGCAGGAATGATTACATCGGTATCAACATTCTTTCCGTATTTAAAAACCTTTCCCATATTCCTTTTCCTTTCTCAGAACCTGCAGTCCAGTTCCTCGGGGCTGCTGATATAGCCTGTCACGGCAGATGCTGCCGCCACGGCCGGGCCAGCCAAATATATTTCTGAATCCACGTGACCCATGCGGCCGACAAAATTTCGGTTCGTCGTGGCCACCGCCCGTTCTCCGGCCGCCAGTACTCCCATGTGGCCTCCCAGACACGGCCCGCACGTCGGCGTAGAAAGCACCGCCCCGGCCTTCACGAAAATTTCCGCAAAGCCATTTTTAACGCATTCTAAATAGATCTTCTGGGTCCCGGGAATGATGATCAATCTGACACCCTTTGACACCTTTTTACCTTTAAGAATCTTGGCTGCAATTTTCATATCCTCCATCCGCCCGTTTGTGCATGAGCCGATGACGACCTGATCAATCTTTATTTCCCCCACAGATTCTATAGATTTTATATTTTCCGGAAGATGCGGGAATGCTACGGTGGGATGAACAGCGGATATATCTATTTCATAAATTTTTTCGTATACTGCATTTTTATCCGCTTTATATGTTTTCACTTTTTTCTTTACGGCCTTACTTTTATTCTCTTTCATATATTTTCTTGTTTTATCATCTACCGGAAAGATCCCGTTCTTTGCCCCGGCCTCTATGGCCATATTTGCCATAGTAAAACGATCATCCATGGAAAGATTGGATAATCCCGGGCCGATAAATTCCATAGACTTATACAGGGCGCCGTCGACACCTATCATACCTATGATATGAAGGATGATATCCTTTCCCCCCACCCATTTTTCAGGTTTGCCGAAAAGTACAAATTTTAAGGCCGAAGGCACCTTAAACCAGGCCTTACCCCTGGCCATGCCCCCAGCCATATCCGTTGAACCGATTCCGGTTGCAAACGCACCTAAAGCCCCGTAGGTACAGGTATGCGAATCTGAACCTATTACCAGATCCCCCGCTGCCACAAGACCTTTTTCAGGCAATAAAACATGCTCTATGCCCATTTCTCCTACTTCGAAATAATTGGTGATATCCTGCTCTTTTGCAAATTCACGCAGAGATTTGCTCTGCTCTGCAGCCCTTATATCTCTGTTGGGGGTAAAGTGATCGGGCACGAGCACTATTTTGTCCTTATCAAACACCTTTTTTGCCCCCATTTTGATAAACTCTCTGATTGCTACAGGCGCAGTGATATCATTTCCTAAAACTATATCCAATTCCGCCTCGATAAACTGTCCCGCCTTTACCTCTTTCAACCCTGCATGTGCTGCGAGTATTTTTTGCGTCATGGTCATACCCATGGCTTTACTCCTTCCCGGCTTTCATAGCCCCCTCGGTTGCTTCCTTTTGTTTTTCTTCATAGAGCATCTTATTTACGGCGTTAATATATGCGTTTATGCTCGCCTCAATGACATCAGTGGAGAGGCCTCTGCCTGAAAAAGTCCCGCCGTTTTTAATCTTCACCATGGCATCGCCAAGAGCGTCCTTTCCTTCCGTAACCGACTGAAGCTGATAATCCTCCAACTTCATGGATACCCCCACAATTTTTTCTATTGCCTTAAATGCGGCATCTATAGGCCCGTCGCCCCTTGAAACCTTTTCTATAATTCTGCCGTCCTTTAAAAGTCGCAGCACAGCTGTGGATGTAATGGCATTACCGCTGTTTATTACAAAGCTCTCCATCTGATAGGTCTTCGGTACCTGAACGGCTTCCTTGCTGACAAGCGCCTCTATATCCCTATCATATACTGTCTTTTTCTTATCCGCTATCTTCTTAAACTGCATGAAGGCTTTATCAAGACCTTCACTTGAAATATCATATCCCAATTCCCTTACCTTGCTGCGAAAAGCGTGTCTGCCGGAATGTTTCCCCAACACCATATTGTTAGCGGTAAGTCCTATGGACTCAGGTGTCATGATCTCATAGGTTTCCTTGTTTTTAAGCACGCCGTGCTGATGAATACCGGCCTCATGGGCAAAAGCATTCTCCCCCACTATGGCCTTATTGGGCTGAACCTTTACACCTGTGATTCTGGACAGAAGCTTAGAAGCGCGAAGAATCTCCGTTGTGACTATGCCGGTGTTAGCCTTATAGATGTCCTGTCTAGTCTTAAGGGCCATGACTATTTCCTCCATGGCCGCATTTCCCGCCCTTTCCCCGATTCCGTTTATGGTACATTCAATCTGACCTGCACCGGCCTTTACCGCGGCAAGAGAATTGGCAACCCCAAGCCCCAAATCGTTATGGCAGTGAACGGATATCGTTACGTTATCCAAAGCAGGACAGTGATCGCGGATGCTCATAAGAAAATCATAAAACTCATCCGGCGTCGTATAACCTACTGTATCGGGGATATTGATTGTCGTCGCCCCTGCAGCGATTACGGCGTTAAAAACCTTGGCTAAATAAACAGGGTCGCTTCTCGTTGCATCCTCTGCGGAAAATTCTACGTCGCTGCAGTAATTTTTTGCGTACCTCACCATGGATTCCGCCTGCTCAAGCACCTGAAAAGGGTTCATGCAAAGTTTGTATTCCATATGAATGGGCGATGTTGCAAGAAATACATGAAGTCTGGGCTGTGCCGCTCCTGCTATCGCTTCCCATGCCCGGTCTATATCCTCTTTTGTCGTCCTTGCAAGGCTTGCCACGACAGATTCCTTAACAGTATCCGCAATGGTCTTTACCGAATGAAAATCTCCCGGTGAAGAAATCGCAAAACCTGCTTCTATTACATCCACCCTCATCTTTTCCAGCTGTTTCGCCATCTCGATTTTTTCTTTTAAGTTCATGCTGCAACCCGGGGACTGCTCGCCATCCCTAAGCGTAGTATCAAAAATGCAAATCTTCCTCATTTCTTTTCCTCCATACTTACCTGCCTCCGTGAGAAATAAAAAGTCCCCGGAGCTTTGACTCCAGGGACGATCATATACCGCGGTACCACCCTGCTTACCGAAAAATCCGGTCTCTTTATCGGTTCTGACAAACCAAAGGCTATGATAACGGTGCCTGCCGTCACTCCCTACTTACTGTTCATGTTCAGGAAAGCCGCTCGGGAGAGAGTTAAACGAGTTCGAACGTGCCGGCTTTGCAGCTTCTGCCGACTCTCTGAAACGTTTTATGAATCGTTTTATACTCCGTCAACGCGTTTTGCATATTGGAGACAGTATATGTGACTATTGCATCTTTGTCAATGATTCGCAAATATTTTTTAAAAATAGTTGACAAAAAATACAATAGCGTTATAGTTAATTACATAA
>CAYRNC010000010.1:0-35783 GCA_964425645.1 uncultured Oscillospiraceae bacterium
GGTGGCAGTTCTCGCCCAGTGTTCGATTTATAATACTTACATAGCATCCGGTTCAGACATGGACGGCTTGGGGATTCCTGTGGCTGATCTATGCGATGAATGCGAATATCAGGGAATTGCTCAACAGAATATCCCCATACATAATAAGAGAATATGAAATCAGTGCAACAACTTTCGGTTTGCTTCAGACGTTTGCTTTGTTCGGCCTGGCCATAGGCGCAATTCCTCTGGGAGCCTGGGCGGACAAGGGTGGAACAGGCTGGGCCAGGAAAAAACGTTCCTTCGCGCTTGCTTTCGTATATTTAACAGCTACATTGCTTTGCGGTTTTCAGTTAATTGCCGGCGCATTCGCCGTTTTCTTTGTTCTAAACGTGGTCAGAGGGCTGACCAGCGGTGCCGGTGAAGCATGCGAAGTAGGGATGATGATGGAATGGGCGCCGAAAGAGAAAATGGGATTTTTCGTAGGCCTTCATCATACCGGATATCCTTGGGGCACACTTCTTGGGGGAATTATTATTACGTTCTATCTTACAACATTCGGTGGCCAGGTATGGAGAAATACCTTTTTGATATTCCCGATTATCGGTTATTTAACGTGGGCTATATACTATAAATGGTCCAATGCTAATAATTTTACAGCCTTTCAAAGGGTTGCAGGCGAACGGGGATTTACAACACAATTAGGCCATGAGACCGTGGATGATTTTACACCTCCCCCGGGGTTGCTTGGACGTTGTTTAAAGAATCCAAATATTTCAATAGTCGTGTTGGTTGCATTTTGCTGTTTGTTCTGTTATTCCGGCATTAACTTTTGGCTTACTCCTTATATTACTTTCGTCGGAAATTTTGATCCGGCATTAGCTGCCAGCCTGAGCGTAGTGTTTACAATCACGGGCGGACTCGGTCAGGTCGTATGGGGAGGGCTTTCCGATAAAATAGGTTCAAAGACGGCACTCCTTATCTGCACCATGTGGCTTGTGGTTGCATTTGTATTGATGCAGTTTGCCGGTATTTCCCTCACTTTGCTAATTGTGCTTCAGTTGTTCATGGGGTTTGCGCTTAACGCGGTTTATGCCATGATTTACAAATTCATTGCTGTTTCATCTGAAAGAGGCGGAGTAGTATTGGGCAATTCCCTTATAGTATTCGGCATGTATTTTGGAGGGGGGATTGCAACATTTGTTATAGGGGCGCTTATAGACGCAGCCGGTGGCTGGGAGACGGCATCAGGTTATTATGCAGGATTGTATGTAATGGCAGGTATGATGCTGGTTGCTTTTTTGATCACGCTTTTATTCACAAGGGAGACTAACGGACCAAGATTCAAGAAAGACTTTGCTCTTGTGAGCCTAAAGGCATGTAATTTGGAGGATGTTGAGGTTTAAGATTCTATAACATTATTTAGGCAGCTTTAGATGTTTTATCCGAAGCTGCCTATAATTTTAAAGGAGATCATAAAGATTTAGTTTACGGTAAAATGTCTTTCTGCTCAGCCCCAATGCTTGCATCGCTTCAGTTTTGTTGTTGTTGTATTTCTCCAGGGCTTCCGCTATAGCCTTTTTTTCAGCATCTGCAACTATTTGATTGAGTGGTTTCAGCCCCATTATTTCCTGAGGGATTTCCTTTTCGCTGTTATCGTAAGATTTGCTGATATAATCGGATATCATCGATACGGCACATTCCCCGTCCTCACACATAATTACCACATTCTCAAGGTAGTTTCGTATCTCCCGAATATTCCCCGGCCAACCGTAGTTGTGGAGATAAGATAACGCTTTAGGCGACAGACGTACATTTTTATTATATTTCTTGTTGAAAAGATTCATATAGTAGTCAATAAAAAGTGTAATGTCTTCCTTTCTTTCCCGTAAGGGGGGTATATGAAGAGAAAAAGAATTTATCCTGTAATACAAATCTTCACGGAATTTTTTCTCCCGAATCATTTTCTCGAGGGGTTGATTTGTGGCGGATATGATGCGTACGTCCACTGTGACCTGCTCTTCGCTCCCTATTTTTTCAATTTCTTTTTCCTGTATGGCCCGAAGCAATTTTGATTGCATCATGATGGGCATATCTCCTATTTCATCCAGAAACAGCGTGCCTCCCTGGGCCAATTCAAACTTGCCCAGTTTCCCCCCTGATTTTGCCCCGGTAAATGAACCGCTTTCATAGCCGAAAAGTTCGCTTTCAACGAGATTTTCAGGTATTGCGGCACAATTGATAACTATAAAAGGTTTGTTACATCTTTTACTTTTGCTGTGAACATATTTTGCTATCACTTCTTTACCCACGCCGTTTTCACCTCTTATCATGACGGGTACGTCCGTTTCGGCAATAATCGAGGCTTTTTCTATGATTTCTAAAAATGAAGCGCTTTGTCCCATTATATTATATTCATCTAATTCGGTCATGGAATCGAACAGTTTTTGTCTAACGTAATTTGTAAAGAAAGTTTGCGTGGAATCTTCAAGCCTCACTCCGCTTGAGGGCAGATCCATGTACAAGGAGAATGCCCCTTTAAGTTCATCCCCGCTAAAAATTGGGGTTGCTATACCCGTAACGTATTTTGAATCGTCTACAGGGCATACTTTTTTTTCTATAACGACCTTCCTTTGGGTTTTAAGCGCAGTTACGGTTGTTGATCCTTTATAAATATCCTGCAGTTTTCTCCCTAGAATTTTACTTAGTTTTTCCCCGATATGTACCGCATATTTTTCGTTTGCATAAAGGACTCGTCCTTCCCTGTCTACGGCAATAATGGCCATTTCGATGTTGTTCAGTATCGATAAAAGCATAGATTGATCTATCAATTCAGTGATAATTGAGTTTATCTCCAAAGCATTTTCTTGATCTGTTTTGTTATTATGCATTCCGGTACCCCCTATTCAGTATGTACAATTTAATCAACAATAAGTAGCAATAATTACACAGATGTATCAAAACAGCCACATTATTTTTTACGTGTGTAACTGCATACGTGAATATCGGTCTGCCAGTATTAAGATCAGTAAGACAATTTGCACGGAATTTTAATGTATGTATGCAGCAGAAGTTAATAGATCCCCGGATTTAATAAAATAAAACGGATGGCATAAAATTTGCAATTACTTTTATGAAATACGGGTAGTAATATTATAAACCATAAAAAAATGTTATACAAGCCAGTACATTTTTGTTTCGCTAAAAGGAGGTGAATTATCCTCATTATGCATACAGGCGCATGCTGTATTTTTATAAAATAAAGGAGGGATATGATATGTCTGAATCAGCTGGTGCAAAATTAGGTCTTGAGATACGTGATGGAAAAATCGCTAAGGTAGGAAGTACGAAAAGAATACAGGAGCTAAACGGCATGCTGCATGCTGAACGCCCAAACGGTGATATTTTCAGAGCGAAGGTGTTGACTAGGGTATATAAAGAAACGGAGGGCCAGCCTCAGATTAGGAGAAGGTATAAAGCCTCGGCAGAATTATATAAAACGATGAAACCGGTAATTTATGATCACGAGCGTCTTGCAGGATGGCCGGCCTCAAGAATAAGAGGGGTGCAGATAGCAATAGAAATGCATGCACATTGGCTTGCTGACGACCTTGATAACATGGAGACCAGGCCGTATGACCCGTTTCAAATATCCAAGGAGGATAAAAAAGAGCTGAGGGAAATTCTGATTCCCTATTGGAAGGATAAAACGCTTACAAGTCTGTGGGCCCAGTATATTACAGAGGATGAGGCCATGAAAGCACAGGCGGGGGGATTCTCGGATGTTGTAAACTATATAACATCTCACGGATCACACTTTTTGCCTGACTATCCGTATTTGATGGAACACGGGTTCAAAGGTCAGTATGAAACGGTAAAAAAATGCTTAGATGAGTTGGATCCTCAGGATCCGGAAAATATAGATAAGAGGGAACTCTATTTAGGCCTGATGGATGTATTGCTCGGAATTAAAAAGCTGGCAGAAAACTATGCTGACGCTGCAAGGAAAAAAGCGGAGAACGAAACGGATGCTGTTCGCAAGCAGGAATTGCTCGACATGGCAGAGTGCATGGATCACGTACCCTGGAATCCTCCACGGAACTTCTACGAGGCTATGGAAGTAGTTTGGTTGGTTTTCTGTCTTTTGTTTGTTGAAGGGGCGGGCCCATCGGTAACGTACGGTCGGTTTGACCAGTACATGTATCCCTTTTATAAAAAGGGTATAGAGGATGGATCCTTGACGCCGGAAGCGGCGATGGAATATATCGAGGAGCTATATATTAAAACTACGTCCAATCCCTGGTTCCAGTCGACGGATCTTGCATATTATTTCGGTGGATATTACAGATACCCCCACATAGATGTGGGCGGTTTAGATAAAGATAGGCGTGATGCATCAAATGAATTGTCCTATCTGTGTTTAAGGGCGATGAGATATGTTAAGACCACTGCTCCATCCGTAAGTCTTTTGCTGCATCAAAAAACTCCGGATGATTTGCTGTTGGAGGCCGTCAAACTTTCTGCCGAAGGCATGGGCCATCCGTCATTTTTTAATGTGGAGTCCCTGATAGGTATGCTTGAAAACAGAACAGGCGGACTTTATGGGAAAAGCCCATACACCCAGGAACAAATTTTGGAATGGGGTTCTCCTATCGGATGTGTCGAACCCGGTGTTATGGGGTATCAATACGGACATACGGACTCTTGCATCATCAACGTTGGATATGCACCGACTCTTGTTTTGACACATGGCATAAAGCCAGGGGATGCCGCGGGATACGGGGGCGGCGCCATGCTGTCGTTTGATTCGGGCGACCTTGAGAGCTATAAAACGTATGGTGATTTTTTAAGGGCCGTAAAAGGTCAGATAGAGTGGGCAATAAAAACTGCACATAAGAACGCTATCATTGCTGAAAAGTTGTTAGCGGAACAGTTTCAGCTTCCCACATATACACTTTTGTTGAGAGGGGCTGTTGAAAAAGGAATTGACGCCGCGGCAGGCGGGGCGCTTTGCAACGTAGGTCCAACAATACAATTGGTTGGTTTTGGAACGCTTGTTGATTCGATGGCAGCAGTTAAAAAAATTGTCTATGACGATAAGGAGTATACCATACAGGATTTAAAGGCCGCGATAGATGCCAATTATGAAGGGTATGATGAACTTAAAGCCAAGCTGAAGGCATCGCCTAAATATGGAAATGATGACGACTATGTGGATGATGAAGCAGCGGAGCTTTGGAGGTTCTTTGCAGATACAACCAGGGGACTGAAAAATTATCGCGGTGTATATTGCGACCCGGCTGTGCAGATGGTACAGGCACATATCGGTTTTGGGGCTATGACAGGACCCACACCTAACGGAAGGTTGTCGGGGGAGCCTTTGTCAGATACTATGTCGGCGACACAACAGGCGGATATTCATGGGCCAACATTCGCCGCCAGAAGCTATGGCAAACTGAATTATCCGATATATTCTAACGGAACACTTCTTAACATGTGGATCAGCAATTCGGAACTGATTGCGAGAAAGTAGAATTTATATTTGGCGGAAAGGAGAAAGAATTATGATACCCGAATTAAATACACCGGATGCGACTTATTATGAACCGGAATACAAAGCGGCAGGGATCAACAATTTTGCAAATCTTGTAAGAACTATGCTAAATGATTACGGAGTATATCATGTGCAGTTCAATACGGTTGATAAGGCGGTTTTAATTGATGCTCTCGATAATCCGGAAAAATATCCGACTCTTATGGTAAGGATTGCGGGGTACAGCGTGTACTGGACAGATTTAAGCCGCCGCTGCCAGGAAGATGTCATAAACAGAACTGAGCATAAATTTTAAAAGTTTGAATGTACTGATGAAATAAGCACTGATTTGACAGTGCTTATTTCTGCAGCGTGAAGGGACATAGAACAGCATGAGCAATCGGGAAATTAATATTTTTGATATCGGTCATTATCGTAACGAGGACGGTCCCGGTATAAGGACTATAATATTTTTTAAGGGCTGTCCGCTGCGGTGTCTGTGGTGCAGCAACCCATTCGGATTGTCGACAAACTCCCAGTTAGCTTTTAATCGCAATTTATGCACCTTGTGCGGGGCATGCGTAAAGGCATGCAAAAAGGGTTGTAATGAAATTAAAGATGGAGTACTTAATGTCGATTTCGATAAATGTGATGCTTGCGGAGAATGTGTAACGTTTTGCCCGGCTAAGGCAAGGCGAATCATCGGCGAAAAAATGTCTGTAGACGAACTGTTTGATATAGTCAAAAAAGATACTTCCTTTTACAGAAGAACAGGAGGCGGAGTCACTTTATCCGGTGGGGAAGTGCTGAGCCAGTATGAATCGGCCGCTTTACTGTTAAAGAAATGCAAGGGGTGTTTATTTCTTAGCACTGCAATTGAAACTTCCGCCTACGGACCTTGGGAGCATTTAAAGGCTCTTGCCGATTACTGTGATATTGTTTTCGTTGACTTGAAAATATTTGATGAAGAAAGGCACATAAAATATACCGCCGTTTCAAACAAGCTGATACTTGACAACATAAAGAGATTATGCGAAATGTCTGTAAAGAAAGGCAGCCCGAAAGTTATCATAAGAAGACCGATCATACAAGGAGTTAATGATGACGACGGGGAAACGGTCTCCTTTGCTAAATTCATCAATGAATTGTCGGGGAACCCGGAAGTCAATCTTCTTCCTTATCATAACCTTGGAGAAACTAAATATGCAATGGTGGGCCGGGAATACGAATTTATGAATATGGAAATGATGGATCCAAACTCACCTGTTATAATTGGAATACGGAATTTGATCGCTAGGTATGCTCCGAAAAGCCGCATAAGCATCGGCGGGGGAGAAATTGAGGGCTAGATTGAGGGCATGCACACGGTGCTTAATAAGTAGCAGAAAAGCAATAAGAGTGTCGCAAAGGAAACATTAATATCTGTTTAAAATTGTCTTAACAACAGATTTAGTTAAAAATAAGGTGTAAGTTCCGATAAAATCAACAATTTATCGGGACTTCCTTTTCTTCGTTATTTTTTAAAGATTGGCAGATATCTTGCAACTCATAACTATGAACGCAAGAGGGAATATGCGCATAAAAAGGAAACCAGCAGGATGGAGGATGTTAAATGAATGAGAAAAATATAATTGTAGAGTATTTGCAAAGGGCGAGATCGGCCCAGGCAATATTCGAGAAGATGAGTCAGGAAAAAGTCGACGAAGCGGTAAAAGTTATAGCGAGGGTTATTGTTGACAATGCGGTAGCGCTTGCGGATTTTGCTGTCAGGGAAACAGGCATGGGCAATTATGACGATAAAATTGCCAAGCATACGAATAAGCCAAAATTGATATATAATCATTTGAAAGGAAAGAAATCAAGAGGTATAATTGATAGGAATAAAGAAACAGGTATAACGTTTGTTGCAAAACCTATGGGAGTAGTCGGTGCGATAACTCCGACGACAAATCCTGTCGTAACATCGATGAGTAATTCCATGTTTTCTTTAAAATGCGGGAACGCTATAATTTTAGCTCCTCACCCCAGGGCGAAGGGTTGTTCCACAATGGCGGTTGAGCTGATGCGAGCGGAACTTAAAAAAATTGGCTGCCCCGAAGATTTGATTCAGGCTTTGCCTAATCCATCCATTGAAGAAACCAACGCCTTAATGAGGGAAGTTGATGTGGTGATCGCAACAGGGGGAATGGGAATGGTCAAGGCTGTCTACAGCTCCGGAAAGCCTGCGCTTGGGGTAGGCGCAGGAAATGTACAGACAATCCTGGATCGGGACATCGATTATAAAGAGGCAGTTCCGAAAATTGTCGAGGGTAGAGTTTTTGATAACGGAATCCTTTGTACCGCTGATCAATCAGTAATTTGCCCCGAGGAAAAATATGATGAAATCATGGACATTTTTGAAGCGAATAAGGCTCTCGTTGTAAGAGACCCCTTTGAAGTTGATAAATTTAGAAAGGCTCTTTTTGGGGAGAAGGGAATTATCAATAAACATGTTATAGGACAATCAGCCCAAAAAATCGGTGAATTCGCAGGAATAAATGTAGCGGAGGATATTCTGATTATCGTTTTGGAAGCCTCCGGGTTTGGCGAAAAGGATTATTTGGCAAAGGAAAAAATGTGCCCTTGCATCAGTGCCTACAGGTATAATAATTTTAAGGATGCTGTGGAAATCGCCAGAGCAAATCTCGAAAAGGAAGGCAAAGGCCATACCGTATCCATCCATTCAAACGATGCGGATCATATTGAATATACAGCTGAAGAACTCAGTGTATCAAGGTTTGTTGTAAACCAGGTATGCGCCATTGCCGGGGCAGGCAGCTATAATAATAATCTGGCTCCCACCAATACGCTCGGATGCGGATCCTGGGGGAACAATTCAATATCGGAGAACCTCGATTACAAGCATTTGATGAATGTTTCCAGAATAGCCTATTTCATAGAAGATGCGCATATCCCGACGGATGAAGAGGTATGGGAATAGCAGGCTGTTGTGTTCCGGAAAGGAAATGATAGATGTTTAAATATCTGCTTTATGAAAAACAGGGTGCTATAGCATATCTTACTGTAAACCGCCCTGATCAAATGAACATACTTACTCTTGCCCTTCAAGAGGAAATGTTCAGTGCCCTTGATGTGATTGAAGGCGATGAAGAGCTCAGGGTGCTTGTTCTTACCGGAGCCGGTGAAAAAGCATTTATGGCCGGGGCTGATATCAAAGAGCTGCAGGCTAGGGATTTCATCGTTGCCCGTCAACAAACCCAAAGGAGGCAGCAGCTTTATAACAGGTTTTCAGAGATGAAAATCCCTGTTATTGCGGCAATTAACGGATTTGCTTTCGGGGCAGGGCTGGAACTTATTCTGGCATGTACCCTAAGGATTGCCGGCGAAGAGGCAAGCATCGGTGCCTTGGAGATAAATTTAGCGATAATACCCGGCGAGGGTGGAACGCAAAGGCTTCCGAGACTTGTGGGATTTGGCAGAGCTATGGAAATGGTGCTTACCGGCGTGCCGATTAATGCAAAAGAGGCTTATCGCATCGGCCTTGTTAATAAAGTAGTGCCGAAAGAGGAACTGATGAATGCGGCAAGGGAGACGGCACACAGTCTGGCATTAAAAGCCCCTGTCGCTCTTCAATGTGCAAAAGAGGCTGTAAATCGGTCTATGGAAGTTGGTCTGTATGAGGGTTTAGCCCATGAGTCTTATCTGCACGCATATACCTGTGCAACGGAAGATAAAGAGGAAGGAATAAGCGCGTTTTTACAAAAGCGAAAACCTGTGTACAAAGGCAGATAAAGTTTTTTTGTTTCACCCCTGTTTATTGACAGGGGTTTTTACTTGCCGTATGATCGTGATTTAATAAGCAAAAGGGCTGTTTCTCTGATTGTTTTCTGATTAAACAATACCGTATATAGGTATAATACATAATGGATTTTCGGGGCAATTAGATATAGCAAGTGTCTTGTTTTTTAGTCGAAAATGTATATAATAATATCAATTGTTGCAGTAAAGATATGTTTAGGAGGCACCCGTGAGTAAAGTTAAAGTAACAGAAACGGTTTTGCGCGACGGGCATCAGTCATTGATTGCAACCAGGATGACTACCGACGAAATGCTGCCCATCATAGAGGTTATGGATCAGGTAGGTTATCATGCGATGGAGGTCTGGGGCGGAGCCACATTTGATTCATGCCTGCGTTATTTAAACGAAGATCCCTGGGAAAGATTAAGAATAATTCGGAAAAATGTTAAGAACACAAAGCTTCAAATGCTGCTTCGCGGCCAGAATTTACTTGGTTATAAGCATTACGCCGATGACGTTGTAGAGGAATTTGTGAAAAAATCCATCGGCAATGGTATAGATATAATACGCATATTTGATGCTTTAAATGACCCTAGAAATCTTATGAAATCTGTAGAGGTAACAAAAAAAGAGGGAGGCCATGCCCAGTGTGCAATCTCTTATACGATAAGTCCCATCCATACGAACGAATATTTTGTAGACTTGATACGGGAGCTTAAAAGTATGGGTGCGGATTCTGTATGCATCAAAGACATGGCCGGGTTGCTTGATCCGTATAATACGCATACTTTAGTGAGTGAGATAAAAAAGGAAACCGCAATTCCAATAGAAATTCATACCCATGCCACGAGCGGTTTGGGCAGTATGACCTTGCTTAAGGCAGTCGAGGCAGGGGCCGATATAATTGATACGGCAATATCCCCCTTCGGAGAAGGAACTTCTCAGCCCTCAACGGAACCGATGGTTGCAGCCTTAGCGGGAACAGAATGGGATACGGGATTAAATATGGACAGATTAAACGAGGTGGCAGAATACTTCAGGCCGATTCGCGAAAAATATATATCCGAAGGGCTGCTCGATGCTAAGCTCATGGGTGTAGATATCAATACGCTTAAGTATCAGGTGCCTGGGGGTATGCTGTCAAATCTGGTATCACAGCTTAAACAGCAAAATGCCATGAATAAGTTCGAAGAAGTGTTAAAGGAGGTGCCAAGGGTCAGAGAGGATCTGGGCTATCCGCCTTTGGTCACTCCCACAAGCCAGATTGTAGGGACCCAGGCAGTTTTAAATGTTGTCATGGGTGAAAGGTACAAGATCGTTCCAAATGAGGTCAGACAGTTGGTAAAAGGAATGTATGGAAAGACGACCGTTCCTATAAAGCAGGATATTGTTAAGAAAATTATCGGCGATGAAGAGCAGATAACCTGTCGCCCGGCCGATTTTATAGCACCTGAATTGGAAAATATCAAAAAAGAAATTGCCCGGTATGTGGAGCAAGATGAGGATGTGCTGACAAGAGCGATGTTTCCAAAGCCCGCCATCGATTTCTTTCAATACAGAAACGCCAAGCGCTACAAAATAGATTCCGATCTGCTGATTGATGAGCATATGGTATATCCGGTGTAGTGATTCTTTAGGGACAGGGAATAAATCTTGTCCTTTCGAATTTGTTCAGTCAAGTTCCTCTACAATTAAAACTCCCGGCTGCTCCGAAAGGATTTCCACCGCTTTGGATTTTGTAACCCTTTTAGGTATGCGTATTGAAATATTAAGGCTGTAACCAGGGTCCGCGGAGTTGGATTTGTTTATATGTGTCTCTAGTATCATGTATCCTCCGCCTCTTATACAACTGAGCAGATCTTTCATATTGCCCATAGAGTTAATTTCAATGTAAAGATTCAAAATCTTTGAACGGTTATAAAAGTAGATTTCCAATTTTGGGAGCAGTGCAAGAACAATAAAAATCAATATCCCCGCTATAAGAGCCCCGGAATAGAAGCCGATGCCCAATGCCAGACCCATACAGGCGGAAGCCCACAGACCGGCAGCTGTTGTAAGCCCTTTAACTTTTCTCCTGCTGGTGACCAATATCAGTCCCGCTCCGAGAAAACCGATGCCGCTGATTACCTGTGCTCCTAACCTTGCAGGATCCGTATAGTCTGTTATCGCTTCAAAAATATAATTATTTGTCATCATCGCCAAAGTAGCGCCCATGCAGACTAAAATGTGGGTGCGAAGACCTGCCTGGTGTTTGTTCGCTCCCCGTTCCAGGCCTACTATACCCCCAAAAATTACCGCGAGCAGTAGCCTGACCATGACAGAACATATATTGATCTCATAAAGCCAATCCATACAGGTACCTCCTTGTAATTCGGTATATGAATAATGTATTCTGTATAGGAAGATAAAAATATTATATGCAATGTATAGAAAAAGGTAAACCATGTATCGTGAGATCAAGAAGAAAAAAATAATTTTGGAATATCGGAAGCCTTTTACAAAAGAAGTCGCCTCTTTGCTCTTTGAGCTCGATCAGGCAGATTGGATTTATTCTTCCATAAGGCTCGACGGGAACATCCTGCCTCGCTCCAAAATCGAACGGATTTTAAAAGGAGATTTTGTAATTGATGTGTCTGTCAGCCATCATGCAGCTGTGAGTAATCATCAGCAGACGATAAGAATGCTCTGCGACATGGCGGAAATGGATGTTTATTTAAGTAAAAATATTCTGATGAAAATGTATGATTGCCTTATTAAACCGCCTTGTTTGGATTTTCGAAAGAGCAACCCCGTTCTTCATATGCTTTCCTATAATCCCCCTCATTTCAAGGAGATAGAAGAACAGATAGATCTTTTGTTTTATTGGTTCTATAAAGATAATTATTCTTTAAATCCTATTGAAAGAGCGGCTCTTGTGCACAATAAGCTGATCGAAATATATCCCTTTGAAAGCGGATCGGAGGCTGTAGCCAGAGCAGCGGCCCAATACATACTTCTGCAGGCCGGTTTCCCGATAATTCTTTGGAATATAAGCGAACAGGAATACTATGACGCGGTAAGTCTTTATCTTAAAAGCGAGGACATTACACCCATATATGAGGTATTGGAAAGGGGAACATACAATAAGCTCTTGATAATGCTTCAGCTTACTTCGGAGTAAAGTTCAACGTTCATTCACTAAAACCGGAGATTTCAACAGCCCGTTTTTGTATATTGATGCTGTCATAAATGTCCTCTTCAAACAGAGGTGAAAAACTTTTAAATTCTTCTAAACTCATATCGTCCAGATTCTTATCCTTTTCAATACAATACAGTACCATTTTACCTATTATTTCGTGGCAGTCCCTGAAGGCCAGTCCTTTTCTTACAAGATAGTCCGCTGCATCTGTTGCATTCATAAATCCATCTTTTGTGGCCGCTTCCATGCGGTCCTTTTTTATTTTAATCGTTTTAACTACCTCGGTAAATATGGCAAGGCAATCTTTCAAGGTGTCACCTGAATCAAATAAGGGCATCTTATCTTCCTGCATATCCTTATTATAGGCCAAAGGAAGTCCTTTCATGGTTGTTAAAAGATTCATAAGATTTCCATACACCCTTCCGGTTTTTCCGCGAATTAACTCCGCCATATCCGGATTTTTCTTTTGAGGCATTATGCTGCTTCCCGTGCTGAAAGCATCATCCATTTCGATGAAATCAAATTCCGTGGAGCTCCAGAGGATCATCTCTTCACAAAACCGGGACAAGTGCATCATGGCTGTCGCGCAGCAGCCTATAAATTCTATGGCAAAATCGCGATCGCTTACCGCGTCCATGCTGTTTTCACATATTTCAGAGAAACCCAGTTCTTTAGCCGTAAACGATCTGTCGATTGTATAGCTTGTCCCTGCCAAAGCCCCTGAGCCCAAAGGCATAAAATCTGTGCGCTTCAGACAGTCGGTAAATCGTTCCCGGTCTCGTGTAAACATTTGGCGGTATGCAGAAAGATGCAAAGCGAGTGTTACAGGTTGTGCTCTTTGAAGATGGGTGTACCCCGGCATCACTGTTTTTCGGTGTTCATTTGCCAGGTCCTTAAGGGTTCCGATCAAAAGATCAATAAGCCTCAGTATCTTTTTAATCTCCTGTTTCTGATAAAGACGAAGGTCCGTTGCCACTTGATCGTTTCTGCTTCTTGCGGTGTGCAGTTTTTTCCCTATTACTCCAATTCTCTCCGTCAGCAGACTTTCGATATTCATATGGATATCTTCTTGCTCTATTTTAAACTCTATCTTGCCTTCCTCTATATCTGTCAGTATATCAAGAAGAGAAAGCCGGATAAGCTCGGCTTCCTCACCGGTCAGTATTCCCTGCTTAGCCAGCATGGCGGCATGGGCCAGGCTGCCTTCAATATCTTGCTTATAAAGTCTTTGATCTGTTTCTATGGAGGCATTGAATTTATCAGCGGATAAACTCGCCTCCCTTGAGAATCTTCCTTTCCAAAGCTTCATGCTCTTTTGCTCCCCCCTTTTTATTCTGTTTTTGGATTGCCCTTATTTTTAAAGATAGTGCGAATAGGTTTATGAAGCCCTCCGCGTCTTTTTGATTGTAAACATCATCCTTGCTGAACGTTGCATATTCCTCGCTGTAAAGAGAGTT
Source organism: uncultured Oscillospiraceae bacterium (assembly GCA_964425645.1). Taxonomy (GTDB): domain Bacteria; phylum Bacillota; class Clostridia; order Peptostreptococcales; family Anaerovoracaceae; genus CAYRNC01. The sequence continues at coordinate 13,947 of CAYRNC010000010.1, forward strand.
TTCGGACTTTGCGGCCACCGGTACGGCATTACCTTTATAAAGTTTAACCCGAACGGTACCCGTAACCAGAGATTGTGTCGCATTGACGAACGCATCAATGGCCTCTCTTAACGGTGTGAACCACAGTCCGTCATATACTAATTGGGAATATTTTTGAGCCACAATATTTTTATAAGCCATAGTATCCCTGTCCAGTATTAATTTCTCCAATGCAGAGTGGGCCTTGTATAAGATAGTTCCCCCGGGCGTCTCGTAAACGCCCCTTGATTTCATGCCCACAAGGCGATTTTCAATTATATCAATAGTTCCTACAGCGTTTTCCCCACCCACTTTATTAAGTAAAGTCATAAGCTCGATGGGACCCATCGTTTTTCCATTTACAGCTGCGGGCACGCCGTTTTCAAAATTGATCTCAATATAGGTGGGTTTATCAGGAGCCTTTTCAGGCGGGACACTCATCATCAGAATGCTGTCAAGATGCTCATTCCAAGGATTTTCCAGGTTTCCCCCCTCATGGCTGATATGCCAAATATTTTGATCCCGGCTGTAAATATCCTCCTCAGTCTGAGCTATGGAGACATTATGAGCCGCGGCATATGCTATACAATCCTCACGAGAGTCAAGCTCCCATTCTCTCCAGGGAGCAATTATTTTGATAGCGGGGTTTAATGCTTTTACGCTGGCTTCAAATCGAACTTGGTCATTACCTTTGCCGGTGCAGCCGTGGGCTATAATAAAGGCACCTTCCTTTTCCGCCACCTCCACAAGTTTTTTTGCCATTAGAGGTCGTGCCATGGCGGTTCCAAGAAGGTAATCCCCTTCATATACGGCTCCGGCTTTTAGCGTAGGCCAGATATAGTCGGTGATGAACTCCTCCCTTATATCCAGAATGTATGCTTTTTTGGCGCCTGTATCATAAGCTTTTTTTTCTATGGCGCCAAAATCATCTTCCTGACCGGCATTGAGGCACACAGCGATTACGTCATAGTCATATCGCTCTTTAAGCCAGGCCATAATTACCGATGTATCCAGCCCGCCGGAATATGCAAGTACGACTTTTTCCTTTTCCATTATATTGCCCTCCTTAAATGCATATCGAGCAGATCGGTATGCTAAATCTTTTAATACTATGTAAAAATTATAGCATAACGGGGGAGGAATGCAATGCTATTTTAATAAATATGCATAATAATCTATAAATATGCGAAGCGATTTGTTTACATTGCGAATAAGCATTCTTTGGTTTACTTTACAGTATATATTAACTATAATTAGATTTAACCGACTAATGTATCCAGACTGCAGAATTACGGAGGATTTTTCTTGGAGCATCTTAAAACTGTATATTATGAGCTGACGGATTTAATGGATCGGGATAGTTTGATTCGCAATGCGCCCATGAAGCAACAAACATCGTTTCGTGCGGGGGGTAATGCCGATCTTCTTGTGATACCAAAAAATTCTGAGGAACTTACAAAGGTTATGGGTATCATATATGGGAGAAAAGTTGACTTTTTCATAATGGGTAACGGTACAAACCTTCTAGTTAAAGATGGGGGTTTTCGCGGAGTCATTGTAAAGATAGGAAGCGGCATCGGTAATATAAATGTAGAAAAAGAACGAATTCATGCAGGTGCCGGGGCGCTGCTATCGGAGGTGTCTGCCAAAGCTCTTGAATTTGGACTTACCGGGTTTGAATTTGCTTCAGGCATACCGGGAAGCATAGGAGGGGCTGCATACATGAATGCCGGAGCATATGGCGGCGATATGGGCGATGTGGTGGAGCAGGTTCGGGTCCTTTGCAAAGACGGCAATGGAGAATACGTTCTTTCAAAGCAGGAAATGGAATACGGATATAGGAGGAGTGCCCTTATGGATACCGAAGATATAATTGTATCCGTATCCTTGAAGCTTTCACGGGGCAATCGGGACGATATATATGGAAAAATGCAGGAATTTGCATGCAGCCGCAAGAACAAACAGCCATTTAACTATCCCAGCGCCGGCAGTTTTTTCAAAAGGCCTAAAGGGTATTTTGCCGGAAAACTGATAGAGGAGGCCGGAATGAAAGGTGCTCGTGTGGGAGGTGCCGGTGTGTCAACCTTGCACGCGGGCTTTATTATAAATGAAAAAGATGCAACAGCGAAAGATATTATTGAACTTATGAAAGAGATCCAGCATCGGGTTCACGAAAAGGCCGGGGTCTGGCTGTTTCCTGAGGTTCGGATCATAGGCGAGGAGCAGGTATGAGTCGGTATGAAGAAAAATACAAGGATGAAATTTCGAAATACAGGATGGTTTATGATATTCATACACACACAACGTTTTCACATGGGAAGGGTTCAATTGAGGACAATGTAAAAGCGGCAAAGGATAAGCATCTGTCGGTTATCGGTATATCCGATCACGGGCCTGGTCATAAATTCTACGGGATCAAACGTAAGAATTTACGTTTAATGCGGCAAGAGATCGACAGGCTTAAATCGGTCTATCCCGAGATTGAGATACTGTTTGGGATAGAGGCGAATATAATAGACCCATCAGGGAAGCTGGATCATACAGAAGAGGATCTGAAATATCTGGATTACGTGCTTGCAGGTTATCATTATGGAATATTTGGGGACAACCCTCTTGTTTCTTCAGGGATACATTTTATGAATTTGCTGTCTTCAGGCATAGTCGGAAGCAGCAACAGGGACCCGGGGATGCGCAGAAGGAGGATGAAGAAGCTTAAAAATACAAACACGGATCTGGTTATAAAGGCACTGCATGAAAACGATATAAAAATGTTAACTCATCCCGGTGATAAGGGACCCTTTGATTTATGTGCCATAGCGGAGGCTTGCAGGGAAACGGGAACCCTTATGGAGATCAGCAACTGGCATGAAGCACCGCAGACTAAAGAGCTCAGAGCCTTGCGAAATATCGATGTAAATTTTGCTGTAAGCAGCGATGCCCATTCCCCGAGCCGGGTCGGAACTTTTGAAAAAGGCCTGGCAAGAGCCGTGGGTGCGGGTATTGACCCGGCCCGGATAGTCAATTTGGCTCCGCTGTAATTTTTCAACAGGAGAGAAGTGAAATGCAATTTGTTATTGTAACAGGGCTGTCAGGGGCAGGTAAAAGCCAGGCGATCAATTGTCTGGAGGATCTTGGCTATTTCTGTATTGACAATCTTCCCCCAGCCCTTATAAAGGATTTCGTACAGCTCAGAAGACAGGACAAGGTCAAGATAAGCAAGGCTGCTTTCGTTGTAGATATTCGGGGAGGAGAATTTTTTGACGATCTTGTTGAAAGTCTTTCGGATCTGAATAAGACAGGTATGGATTACAAGGTACTTTTTCTTGAGGCTTCAGATCAGGTTCTTCTGCGTCGTTACAAAGAAACAAGAAGAACGCATCCTCTTTCGGAATTTGGACTTATTCAGGAGGGAATTGCAGCTGAAAGAGAAAGGCTTTCCGATATACGCAAGCAGGCGGACTATATTGTAGACACATCCGACATGAAGGCGGCCAGGCTGAATGAAGAGATAAGGAGACTGTTTCTGTCAGAAGAGGGAGCAGCAGCTTTTACCATCACCATTAAATCCTTTGGGTATAAAAACGGTATCCCGCTTGATGCCGATATGGTCCTCGACATGCGTTTTCTGCCGAATCCCTTTTATCTTTCAAGCCTGAGGAAGCTTACAGGCAACAACCGCAAGGTTATAGATTACGTAATGGGAAAGCCGGAGGCGAAGGATTTTGTAAATAAAATGCACAGTCTCGTTGTTGAACTAATACCCCTTTATACGCGAGAGGGAAAACCTAATTTAGTGTTGGCCTTCGGTTGCACCGGCGGACAGCACCGTTCTGTCGCAATGGCCAATGTGTTTACCGAATTATTTCAAAAAGAGGGCATAAGGGTATTGACGATACATCGGGATCTGTAGATTTATAAAAGGACAATCGAAGCAGGAGATTTACTATGGAAAAGCTGGTTATTACCGCATGTATCTGCGGAGCAGAAGTCACAAAGGAACAAAATCCTTACGTTCCTTATACAATCAGTGAAATCGTCAAAGAGGCTAAATCAGCATATGATGCGGGTGCGTCAATCATACATTTGCACGTTAGGTGGGATGATGGTACGCCCACCCAGGACAGGGGAAGATTTCAGGAGGCTGTTGACGATATCCTTGCTGCCTGCCCCGATGTCATCATACAGCCTTCCACAGGGGGTGCTGTGGGCATGACGGATATCGAGAGGCTTGCCGCAATTGATGTGATTCCTACACCGGAATACGCTACACTGGATTGCGGAACCTGCAATTTCGGAGGAGATGAAATCTTTGTGAATACCGATAACACGATATTTAATTTTGCCGGAATAATGAAAGAAAAAGGCATTAAGCCCGAGCTTGAGGTGTTCGATAAAGGGATGATAGATATCGCCTTGAAAGCAGCTAAAAAAGGACTTTTGGTCCATCCTTTGCATTTCAACTTTGTTTTGGGGGTTCAGATGAGCGCTACTTTGAGGGACTTGGCCTTTATGGCCGACAGCATTCCCTTTGGTTCTACCTGGACTGCCTGCGGCATTGGGCGAAGGGCTTTTGAAATAGCAGCCGGCGCTATCATTATGGGGGGCCATTGCCGCATAGGATTTGAGGACACCCTCCATCTTGAAAGAGGTGTCCCAGCAAAGAGCAATGGGGAACTTGTGGAAAGGCTAGTCAGACTGGCCGGATTTTTTGGAAGAGATATAGCCGATCCGGCTGAAGCAAGAAAGATACTGAGCATTGGGGTAGGATAATGTCTTTTTCTACAGAAACAAAAAATGAGCTGACCCGAATTAACATAGATAAAAAATGCTGCATCCTATCGGAGATTGCAGGCTATATACGCATGTGCGGCTCCGTAAGGTTATCCGGGGGAGGCAGGGTGAATCTGAAACTTTCAACGGAAAATCCCGCGGTTGCCAGGCTTTTTATTAGAAGGATAAAGAGCTATTTCGGTGTGAACATAGATCTTGTTATCGGAGAAAACTCGCTGGTAAGGCGATCCCATATTTATGAAATAACGATTGATGCTTTGTCCAACGCCGAACAGATCCTGCGTGAAACGGGCATACTCAGAGTTAAGGAGGGGTGTAACTATTTCCCGGATGATATCGCCCCGGATTCTGGGTGCGGGCAGCATCAGCGATCCGGATAAGGGGTATCATCTGGAACTTTCCTGCAACAGTGAATCCCTAGCAAATGATTTCAAAAGGTTGATCAACAGCTTCGGCCTTCGGGCCAAGGTATTTGCAAGAAAGAACAGCCATGTGGTTTATATTAAGGAAAGTGAACAAATAAGCGATTTTCTTGCACTCATAGAAGCTCATAACCACGTTTTGGAATTTGAAAATGTCCGAATAATCAAGGAACTTAGAAACAAGACAAATCGCATCGTAAATTGCGAAAATGCAAATTTGGATAAGATCATAAACAGTTCCGCAAGACAAATAGATGATATTATGCTCATTGATTCAAGAAAGGGGCTTGACTCGCTTCCTGACAGACTGAAAGAGGTGGCGAGATTGCGATTAGCCTATCCGGAGGCAGCTCTTTCCGAATTAGGGGAAATGCTGTCACCACCGTTAAAGAAGTCGGGAATTAACCACCGATTCAGAAAGATAAGAGAAATCGCAGATGCGTTAAAATAGAATCTATAACGGAAGAACAGGAGAATAATATGGATAGAATAACGGTGCAAACGATAATGTCGCGATGGGATTACAGCTCTCTGAGGGCCTATTACATGTATAAATTGAGGCCTGGGCGTATGAAAAAGCTGATGGTGCTGTTAGTAATTTGCGGCGCGTTGGCTGCTTTGGGGAAGGCCGGAAATCTTCCCGAGATAATGTATCAGGCAGGGCTTTTGGGGCTTTTCGCTTTGGCCATTATCTTAATTCGGACTGATTCATCCGCAAGAAAGCTCGAAAGACCGGGAAAGGCAATTGGGCACAGGCTTCAGACTATGAGCCTGTCTGAAGAGTTCCTCAATGTGGAATGGGAAAATCACGGAGTTCCTTTGGAATATCGATGGCAGGATATTTTGTTGGCGGCAGAAACCGAACATCATTTCTTTTTTTTCGTAGACAGGCTGGCGGCTGTAGTTCTGCCTAAACGTGAAATCAAACCGGAAAAGCTTTCGGTTATTCAAGAATTGGTGCAAAGAAAGACTGAAAAGAAAGGGGACAGCGTATCCGGCAATTCATAGGATTTGAAGGGACCTGCATGTGGAAGGCCCCTTCACAACAAAGGTCGGTTTTCGTGAATTCACAAGGTATTTATTTTATCGAACGACTCTGCAGCCGATGCTCTCTGCCAGGTCTTCCATTTCGATTTTTATATTTCCTTCATGAATCTCGACACCTGAAAGTTCATAATCCTTATCCATCCATTTGAATTTATCTTCACCTAAACGGTGATACGGCAAAAACTCCAATTGAACATTGTCTCCAAGGCCCGCAACAAAACGTGCTGTTTCAGTTACGTTTTCCTTGTCGTCGTTGCATCCAGGTATAAGCGGAATGCGAAATGTGATATGGTTTCCTAAAGCCGCGATCTTTTTTGCGTTTTCCAAAATAAGTTCATTTGGTACTCCCGTCAGTTCTTTATGTTTAACCGAGTCCATGCATTTGATATCCATGAACAATTCATCCAGATGCGGATAGATGTTTTTAATTTTGTCCCAGTCTCCGTATCCGCACGATTCCATAGCAGTGCTGAAATTCAGCTGTTGTGCATCTCTTAGCAGCGCTGATACAAATTCAGGCTGGCAAATGGGCTCGCCGCCTCCTATACTGAGGCCGCCTTTTGAATGCATGAATACAATTCTGTCTTTTTCCAGCTCATTCAGGATGTCTCTTCTTGTCACCCATTTTCCGACTATTTTTTTTGCATTTGCATAGCATACTTTTGTACACTCTCCGCATACGGTGCATTTGCTCCGATCTATTTCAAAGTTTACAGGAGAGATTGCCTGCTCGGGACATGCTTTTACACAGTAGCCGCAGCCAATGCATTTCGTTCTTACGAAAAGTAAATCCATTGTGAAGGAATGAGATTCGGGATTACAACACCATATGCATCTTAACGGGCAGCCCTTCATGAACACGAGAGTTCTTATCCCTTCTCCGTCATGAATTGAGAATTTCTGTATGTTAAATATTAACCCGTTGTTTTCATCAAACTTTTTCAAAACGTTTTCCCCGATCCTTTTATTTATAGGCGCAGCTTTTAAGCTACGCCTATAAATCTTGTTAAACTATACTTGATGTATTGTTCTTTGTATGATATCGTCCTGCATTTCTCTGCATAGTTCCGTGAAATATGCGCTGTATCCTGCAACCCTGATGATAAGGCCTTTATACTTATCAGGTTCGGCCTGTGCTTTGATCAGAACATCAGAGTTTGTTACGTTAAACTGAATGTGATAAATATTCAGGTCTACCAGGGTTCTTATAAGAGATGAAATTCTTTTTAGACCCAGATCTCCCTTTACGCTCACAGGGTCAAGCCGCATGTTTAGAAGGGTTCCGGCTGTGTGCATTTCATGATTTACTTTTGAAACCGATTTTAGTACAGCCGTCGGACCGTTAATGTCGGTGCCTCCCTTAGGTGATAATCCGTCTGCCAGCGGCGTTCCGGCCTTTCTACCGTAAGGCAAGGCGCCTACGACAAGTCCGTGTGGTACGTGAGATGAAACGGGATACAGCCCTGAAATGTAGTGGGGCCCCCTGAACGATTTGTGCTTAATAATCTCCTGGTATGCAAAATCGGTAAATTCGCCGGCGAGAATGTCGACTTCCGAAATATCATTTCCATACATTGGAGTCCCGTTTGCCAGCATTTGATGGATGACTTCATAGCCTTCAAAATCAGCCTCACAAGCTTTGATCAGTTCATCCATAGTAATTGTTTTGTCTTCGTATACAAATTTTTTGATCGCTGACAATGAATTTACCAGATCGGCAATTCCTGTTCCGATAAAAGCAGGTCCGTAGGTATACTTGACTCCTCCGGCGGTCAGATCCTTTCCTGTTTCATATGTCCCGTCAAGGAGTGTTGACATATAAGGGAACGGAGTCATTTCATAGTACAGTCTTTCGCATGTATATGCACAGACGCTGATTGCTTCAATCAAATAAGCCATTTGCTTCTTAACGGCATCCTTAATTTCTTCAAAGGTCATGTCTCTTGGATCCCCTGTCTGAAGACCCAGCATTCTGCCTTCATTCATTAAGCTTTTGCCGTTTGTAAGCACAAACTCCATAGCAGTTGCAAAGTTATAGTGTCCTCCATCGGACCACTTTGCCATCTTGCCCGAAATAAAGGGTTCGACGCAGCCGACGATTTGCCAGTCTCTTGCTTCTTCTACCGTTCCGCCGGAAAGAAGCATCATCTTAATTGCTGATTCATCGTTATAGATTGCCGGGTAACCGAGCCCGAGTCTTGCAAGCTTTGCAATATGTTGAAGGAAATGTTCAGGCGACGCCTTATGTACCCTTGCGCACAGGGAAGGAGCATGAAGCGGAACGTCCATTTTAGATGTAATCCAAAGATAGGACAGATCATTTGTCGCATCCAATCCGCGGGTATCCATCCCGCCTACATTCAGTGTATGAAACGGCTGATAACCCGCAAAATACATCGCAGCGTTTTCACTGAGAAGCCAAGTGCTTTCTGCAGTTTTGATACAGAAAGCCTCAATCAATTCAAGAGCAAATGCTACGGTCATTTTTCCCTCGTTTATGTCCTTTTCGAAGTAGGGCCAAAGGAGTTGGTCAACGCGTCCCGGTGAATATGATGGTGCATTTCCCTCTGCCATGCATCCTACGAGTATCAGCCATATAAACTGAATTGCTTCCCAGAAGTCTCTTGGAGGTTCTGTTGCAAGCCATTCGCAGTTTTCAGCAATTTTTATTAACTCGGCTTTTCTTTTCTTATCGTCAGTTTTTTCCGCTGCATCCTTTGCAACTTTTGCTACTCTTTTTGCGTAAATGCCCATACCTTCCATGGATATTATGGAGCCTTTGTAAAAATCAATTTTATCCGCCTGATCAGGTTCGATATCTGTCAATTTACTTATATGTTCTTCAGCTTCCTTAATCAGACCGCCCCAACCTTTTTCTAATACCATCGCCCAATAAGGGGCAACTTCTCCCGGAGGGCTTTGAGTTTTAATATCGGCATCTACTATTCCTGTCTTCAGTGCCAGGCTGCTGACCCAATCCGGAAGCTGCTTTTGCCAATGATCAACGACTGTTTTGCCCTCCCAGTAAGGAAATATGTCTTTTTTAAATTCTTCGACCATCTCCGGGGTTGTTCCGTAAGGATCCTGTTTTCTTGTGGCTATGGTATCAATTTCATTTTTCAGCCATCCCACATGGAATTCCGGGCATACGGTTCCTGCTCTGGGCTGTTGTGCCGTATCCCCGATAATGAGCTGGATTCCGGGCTCCCTGATTGTTCTTTCCGTCAGATACGCTTTAAATGCCTTCGCTCTCCTGATATTAATTCTTTCACCTTCGGTTTCTTTATAAACTCTGGTGTAGATTTTTGCACGCTCAATGTCGAGCATGGGTTTATGTGTCCAGTATTCTTCAATTAATGCATCAATTCTCGGAAAATGGTTGTTTCCATCATATGAGAATTCACCTAAGACCGCTTTGTCTCTTTCAGGTAACATGTTTTTCCCTCCTAAAATTTTAAATTCCTTTACATGACTGTGATATTATTATCTCCAATGTGGGTATGTAACGAATGCAAATTTGGAATATTCTGTGGAACTCCACATTACGTGTTTACCTTCCTTCATCGGGATATAGATGATATCCCCCTTTTCAAACATCTCTTCCTGTCCGGTTTCAACATCGACTAGTTTAATTTTTCCCTCCAGGCAAAGACAAATTGCGCCATCGCTGTCGTAATCAAAGTCTATTCCTTTCGAAGGATGGACTTCTGCGATTCCGAATGTAAACGGTAGGCCATAGTTCTTTCCAACCGTATCATCTATTGCAAATTTGTTTCCCTCTCCGGTATCTAAAAATTCCAGATTGATTGTGTCGGCCTTCATCATAATAATACTTTTTTTGTCTTTCATTACATTCCTCCAGCTTAATGCTTAATAGCTATAATTTTTTCCTCCTCGTTTCCTCGTATAGCCGCTGATAATTTTGATCCTGATCAAATTATAATGTTATCAGCTTTTTCAGACAATTGTACTTATGTAGATTTTATGAAACCTAAATATGCCAATTCTAATATGGCATGCAAATATACATAGCACTAAGGTCTACTTTTATCGTTTGCCCGTAAAACCTGGAATAAAAAAGAATGAAATTATTGTCACAAATATGATATGATATTATAAACATAAAGCAATTGATTAATCGAAATTGACAACTGTTGACCTTGACACTTTGAGTGGAATTTCTTATAATTTAGAAAATAAGACTAACAAGTATGAAAATTCTGATAATCCGGGTTAATTCTGGTTTAAGGAGCGAACTAAATGGCTAAGGACTATCCAACAGTTTTTTCCCTGAATGAATTGACGGCAATAAATCAGACAATAAGTAAGATTTATGATCGTGTTACTAAAGATTATTCTAAGTCTTTATCTGACTTTTCTACTGGCTTTTTATTGGATTTGAATAAACAGGTAGATTTCGATAAAGGTAATATAATGTTTTATGCTTATAATTCCGATTCCCGAACATATGAGGTCTCTTCCTTTTTTCAGATAGGATGGAATGAGAACGATATAGACAGCTACATCAATCATTATTGCCATATAGACGATGTGCTTCCTATTCTGTCGATAAACCGCGAAATAGCATTTATGAACGGCAACATTTTTTCATCACGTGAACAAACACAGTATTATAAAGAATTCGTAAAGCCTGCACAAATTGCTAATTCTATCGATGCAAACATACTTCTTCCCGATAATCGGGAAATCAACGCTATTCTTGGTTTTTTTCGGGATACCGCAAAGAGAGGTTTTACACAAAAGGATTTTGAAATTGTCAGAGCATATCAGCCTCATTTAAGCAATGCATTATCACAATATCTAGATTTGAAACATAGGCCAATGGATGATCTGCTGGATATATTTTCTAATATCGAAACAATATGTACTTGTGTACTAAACGATGACCTAAAACTTGTAACATATAATTCTGCATATAAAGCACAGGCCACAGCATTTGAACCGTGCTCTATTTCGGAATGTGAATTAACGAGGCAGTTACAAAAATTATGTGCGAACATAAAAGATAATCATCAGGACAGCGGTCAATTACAGAAATATGGCCCTATTTCAATTACATTTAATAATCAAACCTATCCGATAGAAATAGTCTATTCCAAAAGGGGTGAGGGACCAAGTAAATTTATCTGCTTAGTTTTAACCGATAACTACGCACTGAGATTTCAAAAACTACAATCCTCTTACAGTCTTTCCCCCCGCGAATGTGAGGTCTTGGATTTAATTCTGAGAAAAGGACTTTCAAATGATGAAATTTCATCATGCTTATATATAAGTTCATCCACGGTTAAAAAGCATTTAACCTCCGCTTATCAAAAGATAGGTGTCGACAACCAAAAGCAGTTGAACTCTCTTTTCAGAAGAATGTAAGGTAATTATAATATTATTTTTAATAAACTCTGTCCAGGTATGTGATAGGGTTTAATTATTTATGTGCATAAACTTACATTAATTCTACCTATGTACACCTCGATTTCTACTTCCGTACAGTTTTTGGAAAATTCTTATTAGTGTATAGTGGGATTACAACATATTGGCAGGTGCGTATTTTTGATAGCTATTGTTAACAGTTAGCAGCTTCCACTTGATCCAATCCTCGTAAGCCAGATAGTGGCGGTTATGCCTTCTTTTGATACCAAGTTATCTGCTAAAATGCGCACACAGTAATTATTATACTTACTTAAGAAAGGAAATAAACTATGGGAATTAAGCAGGAAGGATTGAATGCTTCTGCGGCTCTGGAAAAGTATAGGTTAAAACGAGGCGCTTGGGGTTATTTCTTAGGGCTGATGGCTGGGCTCACTTACCCATTTGAAAATTCATTCTTGATTTTGGGCCAAAGCCATGGACCGTTATCAAATTTTGGCTACTCTATTTTAGAGGTTATACTAATAGCCCTTGCAGCTGCAGGTATTATGGATTTATTGGCAAGTGGCTGGTTGGTTCTTTTTAATGCATCCAAACATCAGTTAAGTGAATATAAAAGGGCTATGAGGACTAAATCTGTTAAGTTTATCATGTTAGCCGGCGTGCTTGGCGGACCTATATCGGTAGGTGGAGTGTGCATAGCTATACAGCTTTGTCCACTGCCGTATGTTATGGCGATCAGCGCACTCTTCCCTGTATTCGGTACACTTCTCAGCTCTATTATTTTAAAAGAAAAAATGAATGCCCGCCTGGTTTTCGGGATTGTAGTCGTATGCGTAGGCGGCGCACTGGTTTCCTGGGGTCCGCCGGAAGGATCGGATTATCCCTATTTTGCTTTGGGTATAATAATGGCGCTTGTATCTTCTATCGGCCTTGGATTGGATTGCACAGTTGGTACATTGGGGATGGATACCCTGGATCCTTACATTGCAGTTGCAATAAAGTTGCTTACATCCTGTGTAATAAATCTGGTGATATTAGTACCGTTAGTATCATTGCTTATGCCCGGACATAACCTTTTCTTCGGTTGGCAGGTTGTCATACAGACTTTTGCTACCCCGGTTATCTTATTCTTTGTTGCTGCAGGTTTCTTTGATGCCACCACCTGGGCTGTCAGTTATGCGTCGCTGGCAACAATTGGGGTCGGCCGAAGTACAGCCATTAATGCAAGCTTCGCAGTATGGGGCATCCCAATTTCATTGTTATTCAGTGTTCTTGGGCTGATTCCTTATGCTGTTACAACCATGTGCATTGTCGGTTCCGTAATTTTGTTTGTCGGTGTAGTATTTGTAGTTATTAATCCGAAAGAACTGCTCCACGTACGAGCACACTAAAAGACCGGGAGGTGAAAAATATGGCTTTAAGTAATAAATACCCATTAAAGTTTGGAGTGCTTTATGTGCTTGCAAAGGAAGACCGTGATATGACGGTAGATGAAATATATGAAGAATTGAGACCATCTTTTGGCGGGGAAAAGGCGTTTGTTAAAAAGAATCTGCGATTCCATCTTGACTCTATGGTTGGTATAGGAATGGTTGAAATGACCAACGAATATATCGATAAAAGAGGTGAACTGGTAGCCAGTTTCTTAATTACGCCATTTGGAAGGCACAGAACAGAGCTTCTTCCCGAAAGCTATCGCTCCGAATTAGCATAATACGATATTATTTTGGCGCGCTTTAGGTGAAACATATTTTATATTAATGAACTCTAAAAGGAGGTAACATTATGGGTTATGCAATAAATGGTTGCGCTACCGGCACAGACAGTGTCGATCGTGCAAAATGGACGCATGGTTCTACAGACAGAATCAACCGTTTAAGAGATCAGTATTGGAGATATCCACCTGCTATTGACCCTGAACGCGCAGTTTCATACACAAGAACATATAAAGCTACAGAAGCCGAGGATGCTATTATTCGGCGTGCGAAGGCGTTGTATGATTATTTTTCAGTAAGAACTGTTACGATCAATCCAGACGAATTAGTTGTAGGTACTTATGGGCGTGCGCCAAGGGCGGTACTGGTTTGTCCGGAAGTATCATGGATGTGGTATAAAGACGAACTTGATACCATGGCGACGCGGCCGCAGGACCCTTATCAAATCACAGAAGAAGACAAGAAAATACTAAACGAAATTTTCCCATATTGGGAAGGAAAATCTATGGAAGAATATTTCCTGGCAAACATTCCGGAAGATCTTGTGAAAATTGCGGTCACAAGCGGTGTAGTATTCGGGGATAATAAATCCGCCGCCGGTGCGGGAGAATTTGCCCCCGGGTATGGAAGCATCATACTGAAAAAAGGATTTAAGGGGATTAAAGAGGATGCGGAAAAGCACCTGGCCGCTATTGACCCTTATGACATCCATACCCATGATAAAAGAAAATTTTATGAAGCCGCGATAATTTGTTGTGAGGCTGTCAAGCTTCTTGCCGATCGTCACGCTGAAAAAGCCAGAGAACTTGCAGATTTGGAGTCCGATAAAGAGCGGAAAGCGGAGCTGTTAAAAATCGCGGAAATCTGTGAGAAGGTTCCATATAATCCGCCGGAAACATTCCAAGAAGCGCTTCAGGCTGTATGGTTTACTCAGATTTCCCTATTCACAGAAGAGAACACGACGTCTTTTTGTATCGATCGCCCGGATCAATACCTGTACCCGTTTTATAAAAAGGATAAAGAGAACGGAATATTAACTGATGAACAGGCCCAAGAGCTGTTCGAATGCCTGTGGATAAAGATGGCGGAGGTAATCTATAACATTTCCGAGGGTGCGGCTATGATATTTTCCGGATATCAGCCATATCACGGGCTCACAATTGGGGGTTGCACGAAGGACGGTGAAGATGCATCAAATGAATTATCCTTTATGGCACTGCAGGCTTCAATGAATACACGGATGCACGTACCTACTATAAATGTCAGGGTTAATGAGAAGACCTCCGATGAGTTTATGATGAAGGTATGTGATTTAGTCGAAGTAGGAACAGGCCAGCCCGCAATCTTTTTCGATGAAACCGCCTGGAGGATTTTGAAAAACAACGGGGTTGAGGACAGCGACCTCTGGAACTGGTGTGTGGCCGGCTGTGTTGAACCGCAGATACCGGGGAAAATGACAATGTGGGATGAGGGGGGACGTTTTTGCTATGCAACTGCTGTTGAATGGGCCCTTTGGAATGGTGTAAGCAAGATAGTCGGTCCTGAGCGGCTCGGTCTTGAAACCGGCGATCCCAGAAACTTTAAAACGTATGAGGAGTTTGAAGAGGCAACGAAAAAACAGCTTGACTATCTTGTTAAAGCTGCATGTATGGCATGTTCCGTGGTCGAAAGAGCCCATATGGTTCGCATACCGAAACCGCTCCGCTCCATTTGTGTAGAAGGAAGCATGGAAAAAGGTTTGGATGTTATGCAGAAGGGGGCTAAATATAATGTAGGCCCCGGCATGGAGTCAACCGGAGCAGCAGATCTTGCTGATTCTCTGGCGGCTATTAAGAAATTAGTTTATGAGGAAAAACGCATTAGCATGGATAAACTTTTGGATGTTCTCGATAAGGATTTTGAGGGCCATGAAGACATCCGGCAGATGCTGATTAATGCTGCCCCGAAATACGGGAATGATGACCCGTACGTAGATAACATTGCAAGTGAATTTGTAGGCTTATCGTGCGACATGTGCGGCAAACATATATCTTTATTCGGCTCAAAGTATGTTAACGGCCTTGTTCCCGTTATCGCCTATATTCCGCATGGCGATGTCATTACTGCACTTCCGTCAGGCAGAAAGTCAACGACTCCGTTGGCTGATGGGATTTCACCGTATCCGGGGTATGATAGAAAAGGGCCGAGTTCGGTCATTAAATCCGTTTGTTCAATCGATCATACAAAGAACGGGTGCGGGACGCTTCTGAATATGAAGCTTTCTCCTTCAATTATTGCATCCAAGGATGACAAAAAAAAGCTGATTGCACTTTTGCGTGCAGAAGGTAAACTGGGCGGATATCATATACAGTTTAATGTTGTTAATAAAGAGACCCTTCTTGATGCTCTTGAAAAACCGGAGGAATATAAGGATCTTTTAGTTCGCGTAGCAGGATACAGCGCCTATTTTGTGGAATTACGTAAGGAAGCACAAAATTCAATTATTGCCAGAACAGAAAATGCCGCTTGGTAAAAAATTATCTTTTCCGGGTCCGACTGTATCGTTGGACCCGGAAATTCTTTGTTAACTGTCTTTAGGAAGGAATTTAATAATTATGGATTTACAAGCTATGGTATTTGACATTCAAAAATTCAGTATTCATGATGGTCCGGGAATTCGCACTGTTGTTTTTTTTAAAGGCTGCCCGTTAAATTGTCAATGGTGCAAACCCCGAATCTAATAATGCTTATGCAGAATTGCTTTACTATCCAGACAAATGTATCGGCTGCAAGAAATGTATTGCTTTATGCCCAAATGGTGCAATTACAGAGATTGATAATACTGTAGTATTCAATCCTTCCTTATGTAAGAACTGCCTGAAATGCACCGAAAAATGTCATGCCGCTGCCCGTAGAATTACGGGGAAAAACATGTCTCTTGGGGAGGTATTTAATGAGGTAAAAAAAGATATTGTGTTTTATGAAAGTTCAGGAGGCGGCGTAACTTTTTCGGGGGGCGAACCGTTTTTATGGCCCGGATTTATCAAGGAACTTAGCGTAAATATTAAATCCTTAGGTGCTAATACTGCGATAGAGACTTGTGGATTTTTCCCAATTGAAAACTATATGGCAATTAAAGATATGATAGATTTCATCCTATTTGATATTAAGATAATCGACGATAAAAAGCATATTAAGTATTGCGGCTCTTCGAATAAACAAATACTGTCTAATTTTAAAATTATTACTCAATATACGGATGTAACAGTGCGCATTCCCGTAATACCGGGAATTAACGATACACTTAATGATACTGAAGCACTGGTTGAATTCCTTACACCTTACAAAAATAAAATAGATGAAATTCATCTTCTCCCGTACCACAATCTCGGAATAAGCAAATATGATGCACTTTGCAGGCCGTATTTGCTGCAGGATCTCGTAATACCGTCCGAGGAACATATGGAAGCAATAAAATCAAATTTTGTGCGCAAGGATTTTAAAACGAAGATTGGCGGTTAACAGGTTATTGTTGTTATGGGTAGTCCCGGGATAAAGACTTTATCCCGGGACTATCCATTTTAAATGTGTTCGTTCAATGATGAATAATTTACCTGTTGTATTTTACTTTTCTAGACGCTATATTTGAGATGGTCAATTCATTGCAAGTGCATGTGGTTTTATATTCTGTCCGGCGGGATACCGAATTTTGCTATGGTATCAGCTGTTGAAGCGGTTCGGAGTTAGTTTGATGCCCGGGTAAATTTAATACTTAGAAGTGCAACTTTGGTGATTACAATTATCAAGGCAGTGATTTCCTTTTATTAAAATTCCGGAGAATGGAAAGGTAAACCGTTAAACGCAGTCAGGCAGAATGTTCCACACCCTAATTTGTAACATATCCGCATTGGAGGTGATACTGACTTGAAGCGGATCGATTCTACATAAGCAGGAAATTTTGAAGGAGGATAAATTTGTAATGATAATACCATTTATAGGACAATTGATTGTTTATATAATAATGGCATGTGCAGCTGCAGGTGTTATCGCCGCCCTGATGAATGAAATCAGGGGAACCAAGTTTGGAATCGGCGATGAGTTTATGATGGCCTTTCGCCAGATGGGCGACGTGTTTATTCCGATAGCCGGTATGATGGCCGCAGCCCCGTATATATTCGTAATTGTAGAAAAGGTGTTTGGAGGCTTTTTTAATGCTATCGGTGCAGACATGGCTATGGCTCCTGGGTTGCTGATTGCAATAGATCTGGGCGGATATCAAATGGCAGATGCAATGGCATCTACTGCTGAAGGCTGGATAATGGGATCCTTTGTCTGCTACATGTTTGGGCCGATTATTTCTTTTACCATACCTGTATCATTTGCAATGTTGGATAAAAGGGATCACAAATACTTTGGCCTTGGAATCATGGCCGGCATACTTTCAATACCTTTTGGAGTATTAGTATCCACAATATTGCTAAATGCATCTAAAGTTCCTTTAAGGAGCATTGTATCGACGGATTCAGCCGCAGATATGGTTTTAAATTATAGTATTAAGGAAATTTTAATAAATATCATTCCATTGGTTGTTTTTTGTATCGCTTTAGGACTCGTTCTTCGATTCTTAACCGATATCTGTGTTAAAATCTTCCTCGTGTTTGGAAATGCACTTACCGCTACTTTAAGGATTATAATGGTTCTGGCCATAATTGAATTCTTTACCGGATTCTTTTCCTCTGTATTTGGGGCATGGGGCTTCAATCCGATAATCGGCGATGAGGAAGATCCGATGAGGGCCTTAGAAATCACAGGATTTATAACGGTTATGCTCTGTGGAGCCTTCCCGATGGTCTATTTGATAAGGAAATATTTTGCCCGCGGACTAAAGAAGGTAGGCAGGGCCGCCGGCTTTAGCGAAGTTGGAAGTGCCGCTTTGATTGCAACCGCCGCAAACCTTTTGGCAGGTCTGAGGCTTATTAAAGATATGGCGCCTGTCGATAAGGTAAAGATCATAGCCTTTTCAGTTTGCTGTTCATGGCTTTTAGGAGATCACATATCCTTTACCGCAAATTTCCAGCCTAATATGTTGGCTATATTGATGGTAGGGAAATTGGTCGGCGGAATAATAGGCATCATAATTGCTATCTGGTTGGGGGTACCTGTTGCCAGACGATTTGAGAAAAAAGACAGAGAGCTCGGTATTATCGGCGAGGGAGAATATAAGAATGAGGATCAGCTGCTTCCCGGTTCAAGAAAAAATAAGAAAGTAGCATAATGCGAGTTAACAAAAGCATAAAAAACGTTCCCTAAAAATATGGTTCTATGGGGAAATCTAATACCTAAAACCGATACAGAAAATAGGAAAGAGGCGCTGCCCTGAAGGGATAGTACCTCTTTCTTTGCTCGTCCTTTGAATTTGTGAAGGTCCCCCGTAAGCATTGCCTGAAGCCACCATCCAAATGTGCGGACAAGGCCAAAACAAATATATCGTGTCTAATTTATAAATTAGCAAGCAATCCGGGGCGATGTGACAGTCCCGATGATTTGACCAAACGTCGCCTAGCGCATAATTCGTCAATTGACTGTCCTGATGGCAATTTTAAATGAGGTGCAAATAACGTTTAAAGCCACCGGTTAGATTCGTTTATAGATAGCTTGCCGTGAAGGCCGTCACGTTCATTCCAAACCCAGAAAACAGCTGCTTTGCCTGCTTATTTGACTTGACATACGTACGGGTGCGGATATTCGTCGTACCGGATATATTTAATAACTTATATGCATACAACGCTCAAGAAATCGCATTATTACCATGGTTCATTAAAAAAATGAAAACCCGCCAATGCATTTGAAGTGAAGCAGTGAAAGTGGCGGGGTCTTTTACAATAATGGTTGTATTCAGCCTGCTAAAAAGATATATTGTATTTGGGGTGTAGAATATGAACCGTTTAAAAAGGAGGAGGATTACGTGAAACGAAATATGAAGACTATGGCAGTTATATCTTTAGCCCTTGTTTTTTGTTTTTTTGGGACTGTTTTTGCCTATGGTGAAACTGTTCCTGTGACTGCAGTGCCGATTTCTGCAAATGTTCCCATGTCTGATGTACAGGTGCAGCTTAATGGGGAAGGTGTAGAGTTTGATGATGCGGTTCCAAGAATCATTGATAACAGAACTGTTGTTCCCGTCAGACAAATTTTAGAGACAATGGGGTTTGAAGTTTTATACGACCCTGCAGATAAGACGGTGCAAGCCACTGAAGAAAATCTAAAACTGTCCTTTACTGTCGGCGGAACGGATATTCTCATTGATAATAACGGAGAAACGACAATTAAGAAGATGGATTTAGCTCCTTTTATCGATAAAAAGACAAGTCGGGTATATGTTCCCGTCAGATTTATCGCGGAAGGCATGGACTGGGGTGTCTTTTGGGATCAAAATTCAAAGACCGTCGTTGTTATAGATCCGGATTCTTTGTTTTCAGATGTTGACCGGGATTTCTCCGTTATGGCTAAACTCCTTTATAACGATTTAGACGTTGACAAAGCATATGAGACTAAAGGAACATTCAAGGCAGAACTCTTAACGCAGCAAATTCCGGGTTTGGGAAATTTGGATTATGTTCTTTCCGGTGACATTGAAGGGATTCAGCAAAACAGCAGCGCCGACTTGAAAATGAATTTTAAATTTAACATCGATAATATAACAGAGGCTGTGCCTTCTGAAGAAATTGCGATGATTGCACCGCTTCTTGAATTGTTCAAAGAGATTCAAATGGACATTAAGATGGATGCAAAAAGCGGAGATATGTTCATCTATTCCAATTTATATGGAATTCTATATCCGGAGGCCGGTGCTAATACCTGGTATAAGATGAATTTTTTCGACGTTTACGATGAGATGGGCATGGATCTTCGGCCGCTTATGCAATTGGACGGGCGGAATCAAAGTTTGTATCTGCTGCTTAAAACATATCTGTTTGGCATGAATGGAATTGATAAGGACAGTTATGGCGAATTAAAGCTGGGTTATGAATTGATGAAGAATCTTATCGGAGACGAATCCTTTGCAGTTTCCAAATCAGGTGTCATAACCACATATACGTTGAAATTGGATCGTAAGCACATAGAAAGTGCGATAGCAGGAATAAAGGAATCTTGGGCGGATCGAATTGACAATGTTAAACTGGATGCGATTGAAGAGTTTATCAAAAATATGGAGATCCGGGCAGATATAGTGATCAAGGATAAGGCTGAAAAATTCTATAATTATTACCTTAGCTGCGAATATTCAATGGAAGATATGCAAATGTCCTTTCTCGTCCAAGGAGATATGAATAATGCGGATGTGGAAATGAGCATAAAACAGCCGGGTATTATCGTGATGAATGTAAAGGCTGAATCAGGCTATACAGAAACAGCAAAAACTCCGGACCTTAATCTTCCGAAGGATGCTGTGATCAAGACAATGGATATTTTCCCGGGCTTTTAAATTATCAGTAATCGATATAATCGAGAATTCCCGATAAGCGGGCAAGTATTACGCCATAATTTGTCATGGGGATGCCTTGTGCTTTCGCCTGTCTGACTCGCGACAGAACGTGCTTTCTGTTGAACATGCATGCCCCGCAATGGATAACGAGGCCATACCCGCTTAAATCATGGGGAAAATCAGCCCCCGATACCATATCGACTGTGAGAGCCTGCCCTATCTTGCTTCTTAGCATAGCGGGAATCTTAATTCTTCCTATGTCCTCTTCAAGGGGTGCATGGGTACATGCCTCTGCTATTAAGACTTTGGATTCCGAAGTGAGGGAATCAACTGCCTTAGCACTGTCGATAAAATATTCAAGATCGCCTTTGTAATTGGCAAAAAGGATGGAGAAAGATGTGAGTTTGCTTTCCGCGGATTTTAATTCATATACCGTCGGGAAGACCTGTGAATCGGTAATTATCAGATCAGGCGGTTTTGATAAGGCTGCCAAAGCGTTCTCCATTTTATCGGCGCAGGTACATATAGCGGTACATTTTTTATCAAGCAGCTCTCTTAGGGTTTGAACCTGGGGAAGGATCAAGCGACCTTTGGGAGCTGCAATGTCTTGCGGCATTACAAGCATTACCGTATCCCCTTCCGCTGCAAGTCCTAAAGTGATTTCCTCCGCCTCATAGTCCTCAGGCAAACGGCGAACCATCTCTTCTCTAATTTTGCCGATGCCTTCACCCAGCTTAGCGCTGACGACAATGGGGGAAAGATCACAAGCGTGTTCAATTTGAATGCTCATAGATTCTATTTCTTTCGAGGATAAAAGGTCCGATTTGTTCAGTATCGGAATCACGGGGGTACTGGATTCACGAAGAGCCTTAATCCATAAGATTTCCATGGATATTTCGCTGCAGGTGAATATTACCATGGCTATGTCGGTTTTTTCAATAATTTTTTTTGTTTTATCCACCCGCATTTTCCCTAATATCCCCTCATCGTC
>CAYRNC010000011.1:0-19592 GCA_964425645.1 uncultured Oscillospiraceae bacterium
GGCTTGTCCGTTTTCGATTCGTTTTATTGACTTTGAAAAAATATAAATTTATAATAATAACAGCACTTCAATGAATTATATTAAATCAGTATTGGGTGGCAGCGGAAGCTGCTGATTATATTTAATATATGGAGGTGTTAATGGTGAAAAGAAAAACGGTCTGTGTTCTTCTCGTACTGATTCTTACGGTATCGGGCACCGGGTTCGCTTTTGCGGACACTGCCTATGTGGTTAAACAGGGAGACGTGCTTTGGAAAATTGCCGGGCAATATGATACCACCTGGCAGAATCTTGCCAAGCATAACAAACTGTCCAATCCTAATTTGATTTTTCCCAATCAAAAAATAATGATTCCTAAAACCGTTTCCAAACCTGTACCCGAACTCAATACACAATGGGATAAAGCACTTATCGATTTGAGGGCGCATTTTGGAAAGACCGCCGAGGGTTTTCTGGAATCAGCTGACCCTGATTTTGCTTATAAAATTGCATATGAAATATCGAAAAACCCGAAATATCATTCTTCCGATCTGGGCACGCGAACATCCGGAAGCGATGCCGAACATGCCGCAGCCGATTATCTTCTGTCGGTTATGAAACAGATAGGATTGGATGAGACAGAAAAAGCAGCTGCTAAGGTTGATAAATGGCAGTTTAACGATGCTAGCCTGACATTTGCGGGTGACAGCAAAGTGATAAAACCCCATTCCTATGCAACAGCATCGACACCAAAAGACGGAATAACAGCGGAAATTCTCTATATGGGTGAGGGTACAATGTGGGATTATGATGCCTACGAGGGAGATGTTACCGGTAAAATTATTTTGATCGATATTGATATGAGGGACAATTGGTGGATTACCTATCCTATGCTGGAGGCTGAATTCCGCGGAGCTGCAGCTATAATGAATTCTGCTACAAGCGGTTTCTCTCAAATCAGCAAAGATGCCTACAACGCAAACGATATCTGCGGTCCCGTAAGCATTCCTTGCGTAAGTATCACGCAAAACGATGCAGAGTACATCAAGGCGGTGATAGAGGAAAAAGGGAGTGTTACAGGAACATTGAAGGTAGATAATGTTGTAGAGCCCGGCGGAACAACATATAATATTGTTGGGAAGATAAAAGGAAAAAACAGTGAACAGCAGATAATTATCGGAGGCCACTACGATATGTATTTTGAAGGATTCCAGGATGACAGCATGGCCGTGGGCATAGTATTGGCTATGGCAAAGGGCATGAAGGATGCGGCTTATGTCCCTGAAAATGATATCGTATTCTGCTTGCATGGAGCCGAAGAATGGGGCGCGAGTTACACCCAGTTTGATTGGACGACGGGAGCCTGGCGCATGATCAATGAAGTTCACCCCGAATGGGCGGGGAAGACTTTGGCTTTTTTGAATTTTGAACTTCCCGCTTATGAATTTGATACTTATACAAGCCTATATTCCGCACCGGAGCTTTACAGCCTGATCGATATTTTCGTCAATAGAGGATTTGCGCCGAAGCCTGTGGGATGCTTCCGGGACGGGGTTTTGACAGAAGGCTATCAGACCTATACATATTCCGATGATTTCTCCTATTATGCAGCAGGGGTACCGTCTACCGTAAATGGCTTCTTGCTGCAAAAAGATATGGAAAGCGTGTTCCCGTTTTATTATAACTACTATCATACCAATTTCGATACGGATAAAATATATAATGAAGTAGTAGCTGATTTTAATTTAAAGTTTTACGGGGCATTGGCTGTTTTCATAGATCAGCTGCCTGCCTGTTATTTAGATTTTTCCTCCCAATATGATCGCTTGCTTAGTGCATTGAATGAGGATGTTTCCATGGCGGCGGGCGCGGATGTAGAGGGATATAAAAAGGCGCTTGAGAAGCTGAGTAAGGCTGCTGATTTGGCGAAAGAAAAGATTTTTGACGTTAACATTCGCTATGCAAATGCTCTAAAATCCGGCGCCGAACAGTCATTAATTGATACGCTGAGAACTGAAGGCAGGGTCCTCAATTCTGAAAACCTGAGGATATTCAAATTCGTGCAGGATGCATTTCTTGGTCTGATGTACGAAGAACCTGTCGTCCCCCATGAGGCACCCCAAAGAAATATTGAAGAAATAGAGGCTGTAATCGAAGCTTTAGAAAGTGGGGATGTAGTCACTGCAGTCGATGAATATGCATGGATGATTAACAGCGTTTTCGAATGGTATGAGATGTACTTCAGTCCTCAGGTTATGGATGTGCATTACGATATGTTCTATGGTGATGCCAACCGGAATAATTTGTTCTGGGGGACAAATAAGGCTTTCGTTCCCGCAAAGGTTTCAGAAGCGACGCGCTCACTTTTTTTACGGTATGACGAAGAGAATGGAGATTTTACAAAGGAAATAGGTATTTACAAAAAAGCAATTAAGGATCAAAGAGAAGTTTTAAAAGACCTGATGGCAAAGGAAATAATTGAGATCCTTAAATTTGCCGACATGCTTAAATAATAAAGAGGTAAATCTTTTCTACCATCGTCCGGAATCCATTATCCGGACGATATTTCTCTGTTTGCTTTTATCCGGCATATTGCCTAAAGTATACAGGAATGATAAGATTGATCAGGTTAAAAAATATGAAATTCAGGCATCCTGCGAAATGCATATACCTAATCTTTTTTTACGATGGTCTTCAGTTTCGGCGACCCTGAATGGAATGATTTGCGCAGGCGATGAAGCAAATTAAGATATTAAAGGAGTGTGGCACATGGGTGAGACAGATAGAATAATGGAATGTGTTCCTAATTACAGTGAAGGCAAAGACAGGGATAAGGTTGAAGAAATTGTAGACGCTTTCAGAGTAAAAAAAGG
Organism: uncultured Oscillospiraceae bacterium; assembly: GCA_964425645.1. Taxonomy (GTDB): domain Bacteria; phylum Bacillota; class Clostridia; order Peptostreptococcales; family Anaerovoracaceae; genus CAYRNC01. The sequence goes on from CAYRNC010000011.1 coordinate 2,853, forward strand.
CGTAAAACTTTTGGATTATTCAATGGATGAGGATCATGGCCGCTTCGTCGTAACGGCGGCCGGTGAGCCTGAGGCTTTGGGGGAAGCCGTGATTTCCTCCGTTAAGATCGCTAAAAGACTGATAGATATGAAGCTGCATACGGGACAGCATCCAAGAATAGGTGCGGCCGATGTAATTCCCTTTGTCCCCATTAAAAATCTTACGATGGATGATGCCGTTGCCTTTTCAAAATCGATAGGAAAGGCCGTGGGGGAATTGGGTATACCCGTATTCCTTTATGAAAAATCAGCTTCGGCTCCTCACAGGGTGAATCTGGCTGCGGTGAGAAAAGGACAATTTGAAGGGCTGTTGCAAAAAATGAATAGCGGAGATCTTTGGATACCTGATTTCGGTCCGGCTAAACCCCATCCTAGTTTTGGGGCGGTTGCAATCGGGGCCAGATTGCCTTTATGTGCCTATAACGTAAATTTGTCCACTGAAAACCTGGAAATTGCCGATGCTATAGCAAAAAAGGTGCGCCATATAGGCGGCGGTCTTAGGTTTTGCAAAGCTTTGGGGATGAAGCTGACAAGCAGAAAACAGACCCAAGTATCCATGAATTTGACAGACTACAATAGAACTACCATTTACAGCGCATTTGAGATGATTAAAATGGAGGCTGCAAGATATGGCGTAACGGTAACAGGCAGTGAGATAATAGGTCTTTTGCCTATGCAGGCTTTAATGGATTGTGCTGAATACTATCTTGGAATAGAAAATTTTTCAATGGATAAAATCATCGAGAACAGAATCATTTGACAAAAGTGAAAGGAAGTCGATATGGATGAATTCGAATTGAATACTGCAAACTGCGGTCCGGATAAAAAAGTATATAATATTGTTTCGAATTGTCTGAAAAGACCTGCCTGCTCTCGTATCGATGTTAATGTAATGAAAGTGTCTTTGAGGGATGGACAGGCAGTGTGTAGGGAAAGCAAAATATCCAGACACGCATTTCATGTAAAAGGAATAAATAAGCTCATTTGAAAACAGGAGGGGAATATGCTTTCAGATTTAAAAGTCGGCGATTTCATGATATCTCTTGCAGGAGATTCACCATCACCCGGTGGAGGAAGTGTTGCAGCGATGAGCGGTGCAGCCGCAGCCGGTTTAATAGCAATGGTGGCATCGCTTACGCTTGAAAAAAAAGGTTATGAAAGTGTTGCTTCTAAAATGATACAAATAAAAAGCCAAATGAAGGAAGCTATCGTATGGTTTCAAAATTATATGGATCTGGATGCAGCTTCTTACGCAAAGGTTATCGAATGCTACAAATTGCCGAAATCCGACGAAAATGAGAAGAAATATCGCAATCATGCTATCCAAGAAGCTTTGGTTAATGCCGCTCTCGTTCCCCTGTCGATTGCAGAGAAAGCCGCAACGCTGTTTCCCTTTGCAGTAAAAGTTATAAAGGAGGGTAATAAAAATGCTGTAACAGACGGAGCCGTAGCCGCGATTATGGCCAGAGCCGCCATTCTGGGTGCACTGTTTAATGTCAGGATAAACGCCAAAAGTATAAAGGATGATAAGGTTCGTGTGGAGTTATTATCCAAGACCGATTTTCTTGAGAAGAAGGCGATGGAAGAAGAAAAGAGGGTATTGTCGATTCTGATTCTTTAAACATCTGTTTATCCCAGACCTACATCAAGCAGCATCATAAGAAGAAAGCCTGCCATTACGCTGATTGTCCCTATATGAGAGTGTTCGCCAAGATGGGCTTCAGGGATTAATTCCTCTACCACAACGTAGATCATTGCCCCCGCTGCAAAGGATAGTATCCAAGGCATGAGACCGACTATGCCGCCTGCGGCTATAGCTGCGAGAACACCGAATATAGGCTCTACTATTCCCGATAAGGAGCCGTATACAAAAGCTTTAAAGTTGCTAAGGCCTTCTCTTTTTAACGGCAAAGATATAGCCGCACCCTCCGGAATATTTTGAATACCGATTCCTATGGCAAGTGCAACCGCTGCGGATAATGTTCCCGATATGTTGCTTTGGGCCGCTATAGAAAAGGCAAGTCCTACAGCCATTCCCTCCGGAATATTATGTAAGGTGACCGCTGTAATCAGCATAGTAGTCCTTTTAAGGTTGCTTGGAAGCCCTTCGGTTTTTGTGAAACTCGGGTGGAGGTGAGGCATTAAGCTGTCAAGGATCAGCAAAAATAGGCCCCCTATGGCAAAGCCTGCACCTGCCGAAAGCAGCCCGGATTGATTTTGGGACTTAGCCATTTCTATTGCCGGTATCAGCAATGACCATACGGATGCCGCAACCATTATGCCTGCGGCGAAACCTAAAAAGGCCCGTTGAAGATCAAGTTTGATTTCGCCCTTGAAAAAAAATACGGTAGCGGCTCCCAAAACAGTGGTGAAAAAAGTAAAACCTGTCCCCGCAAGGGTGTATGCGACAATTTTTAACATCTTATTTTACCGCCGCCTCTAGGGCAATCATTATCATATCGGTGAAGGATTTTTCTCTTTGTTCTGCAGTCAGTCTGCCGCCGTTTACAAAATGATCGCTAATCGTAACCATAGTCAACGCCTTAGCACCTAATCTAGCGGCGTTCATGTACAGCGCGGCGGCCTCCATCTCTACAGCCATTACACCCATTTTGGCCCAGCTTTTCCACCAATCCTGACTGTCTTCATAAAAAACATCGCAGGTGACGATATTACCTACCCGTACAGGAATATCAAGGTCGTCTGCGCTCCCCTTTACCTTCATTAAAAGTTCAAAATCGCAGCCAGCCGAAAAATATCCCGCCAGATTGTAAGTGTGCTGCCAATTTGAATCCGTGGAAGCGCAAAGCCCAATGACTATATCCATCAATTTAATGTCCTCATGAAAAGAACCTGCAGAACCTATCCGAATCAGATTTTTTACTCCGTATTCATTGATCAGCTCATAGCTGTAAATCCCCATAGAAGGCATTCCCATGCCGCTTCCCTGAACAGAAACAGGTACACCTTTATAGGTTCCTGTGTAACCGAGCATACCCCGAATCTCATTGTAACACCTGGGGGTTTTTAAATATTCTTCAGCAATAAATTTTGCCCTCTGCGGATCACCGGGCAACAGTACAGATTCTGCAATTTGACCTTTTGTCGCAGCATTTATATGGGCTGTGCTCATACGTACCTCTCCTTTATATTTATGGTTTAATCTTATTATAACATAGATTTTTTAAGCGGAATATTATTAATCTTTACTTAACTGAATGTTTAGGATAGACTTAAGGCAGTGATTTACGGAAAGCGGGACAAACCATATGGAACATAAAGCAAAGTTTCACTCGGCCAGAAATATAACATCCTTGAAGGATATGCTATCGCAAAGCGTCGTGCTATTTAAAGACAGAACCGCTTTTTTAGTTAAAACGGAAAGAGGCGGACAATATCATCATATCAAATATACCCAGGTAAAAAGTGATGTAGAAGCTTTAGGCACCAAACTGCTTAATATGGGGTTGGAAGGAAAAAGAATAGCGATAATAGGCGAGAACTGCTATCAGTGGATCATAGCCTATCTTGCAGTAGTAAACGGAGTAGGTACAGCCGTTCCCTTAGATAAGGAGCTGACAAAAGATGAAATTCACAAGTTGCTCAGTGTCGCCGAATGCGAAGCTGTTTTTTATACGGATTCCTATGAAGACGTTATTCGGGAATATCCGATAAGATATAAGGTTAAAATGAAGATTTATGAAGGCTCCGATACTGTTAAGGATGATGTAGATGTCATAAGGTGGGGGGCCCTCATAGCAGAAGGCAAAAGAATGGTAACAGCCGGTAATCGCGACTTTGTGGACTGTGTTATTGATCCGGAGGAAATGCGAATGTTGTTGTTTTCGTCCGGCACCACGGGTATACCTAAGGGAATTATGTTGTGTCACCGCAATGTAGTGAGCAACATGATGGATACACGGAAGATTGTCGATGTCAAGCCCGAGGACAGAACGCTGTCTATTTTACCGATACATCACACGTTTGAATGTACTTTAGGGTTATTAACTGTATTGTACAGCGGGGCCTCGGTGGCCTTTTTTGAGGGATTGAAATATGTGGCAAAAAATCTGGAAGAAGCCCGAGCCACTATATTACTTGGCGTTCCGTTGATATTTGAATCCATTTATAACAAGATATGGAGGCAGGCAGATAAAAACGGGAAGTCGAGGGCTTTAAAAAAAGCCGTGAAATTCAATCGGGTGTTAAAAGCTTTTGGAATATCTGCAGAAAGAATGTTGTTTCGGCCAATACATGAGAGCTTCGGGGGCAGGTTGAGAATGATGGTTACAGGGGCGGCTTCCATTGATCCCAACGTAATCCGGGGCTTTGAAGATTTCGGCATACGAATGCTGCAGGGATATGGCTTAACCGAGTGTTCGCCTCTTGTTGCAGGGACGCCAGATTTCTCTGCTGATACTTATAAAAAGGCCGGATCTGTCGGATGTGTAATCCAAAGCGGGAAATTGAAAATTATAGAGCAGGATGAAGACGGAATAGGAGAGATCGTTTTTAAGGGGCCCAATGTCATGCTGGGCTATTATAAAATGCCCGCAGAAACGGATAAAGTTCTAAAAGATGAGTGGTTTTATACAGGGGACCTTGGCTTTCTGGACGAAAAGGGTTGGCTGTATATCACCGGCAGAAAAAAGAATGTGATCGTTACTAAAACAGGAAAAAACATCTATCCGGAAGAACTGGAAGTTTATTTGAGCAGAAGCAAATACATCCGAGAATCAATGGTTTACGGTGTTAGAAGGGATGAAGATGATGGAACCGTTGTCGGGGTCCAGATTCGTCCCGATTATGATGTAATATTGGATGAGTACGGAAAAAATCTCGATGATGACAGCATATTCAAACTGATTAAGAAAACCATAACGGAGATCAATGAGGAGTTGCCCGTATATAAAAGAATCCGGGACCTATCCATACGCAAGGATGAATTTATAAAGACAACCACGAAAAAGATTAAGCGTTTCAAAAATATGGAGAAGGCTACTCCATAAATCGAAGAATGCCGTTATCTGCGTCAAGGTAAGTTTTAGCTCCCATGGGGATGGTTGACTGAGGATAAATGTGGCCCGCCCGAAAATTATGAAGTGCGGGTTTCTTTTTTTGTCCGATTACCTGTTTAAGTATTTGGGAAAGTGTCAGTGTCATTGAAGGTTCAAGTTCTTTTTCCTCGCAGTTTGAAAATGTCCCCGAAACAATACCTTCACAATCATCAAGCTTTCCCGCCAAATCCAAAGCTGTCAGACTTTTGTCGATGCGGTATGGGCGTTCGTCTACATCTTCGATAAAAAGAATTTTGCCTTTGGTGTTAATTTCATAGGGTGAACCCAGAGTTGATGCTAGCACAGAAAGATTTCCTCCCGCCATTATTCCTTTTGCCTTGCCGGGGCAAAGGCTAATTAAAGGTTCATCCGGAGGGTTGAAGACACGTCCGCCCAATTTGGATCCAAAAATAGCATCAGACAGGCTTTCCAAAGAGAAATAATCCATTGTATGATATCCTGCGGTGGGCATGGGCGCATGGAATGTGATGAAGCCGCATAATTCATTTATTACTGTATGCAAGGCGGTTATATCGCTGTATCCTACGAATACTTTAGGGTTACTCTTTATCAGATCATAATTAAGAAGAGGCAGGATTCTCATAGCCCCGTACCCCCCCCTAAGGCAGAAAACTCCATCAATTTCAGCATTTGAAAAAGCATCATTTATATCTTTTGCCCTGGCCTTGTCGGTCCCGGCAAGATAGCCGTTTTGCATGGTACAGCTGGGATAAAGGACAGGTGTAAACCCTAAAAAGCGGATAGATTCAAGGGACAATGAAAGTTTTTCTTCGCCAACCGGAGAGGAAGGTGCGACGAGGGCTACACGGCTGCCCGGTTTTAATGGATTGGGTTTTATCATGATCAGACCCTCCTTTATATGCTTTTAGTCATAACTTGGCTTCATATTCCATTATATTGTCAATGTCGCCATTTTACCACCGGCTTCTTAAAGATCTTTACGAATCAAACTGTGCATAAGGAAATAGAATAAAAAGGGGGGGATGAGCATGGTATCAGATATGTCTGAAGATCTGCCTGAGGCAACGAAAAGGGCGATAGAAATCAGAAGAGAGATACATAAGTGGCCTGAAATCGGAAATGAGGAGTACAGAACATCAGAAAAAATAGCGGCGGAGCTTAAGGCTCTCGGTATCCCGTTTACCCGGCCCCTTTCCACAGGGGTGGTGGGTATCTTAGAAGGCAATACCAAAGGTCCGGTGATAGGATTGCGTGCCGATATTGATGGTATACCGGTAGTTGAAAATTTAAGGTTTCCGTATTCATCTGAACGTCCGGGTTTTATGCATGCCTGCGGCCATGACGTGCATACGGCGATTCTATTAGGTGCAGCTACCGTCCTCAAAAAAAGAATAAACGATCTTGCAGGGTCGGTTAAATTCATATTTCAGCCTGCCGAAGAAACAATGGGGGGAGCGGAGCGTATGATAGATGCCGGATGTTTGGAGAATCCAGCAGTAGATATAATATTTGGATTTCATGTGAAGCCTGAATTTGAGGCAGGTGAGATCGGATTAAAAAAGGGCAAAGTTCATGCTTTTTCAGATCAGTTTCGAATTAAAGTCAAAGGTAAGGCGGGACACGGGGCTTATCCTGAGTCGGGCGTTGATGCTATTGTGGCAACAGCACAAATAATTTGCAGCCTGCAAACCGTAGTCAGCCGATTTATCAGTCCCCTTCTTCCTGTGGCAATCAATGTGGGAAGCGTTCAAGGGGGGAAGGGAGCAAATATCATATGCGATGAGGTGGAGCTTGACGGAACCGTACGCTTTCTTGAATATGAACAAAGAGAACAGTTAAAAGTCCGCATAAAAGAAATCGTTGAACATACGGCAAAAGCAATGGGAGGCAGGGCAGATATGGAATTTACCACCGGTTATGATGCTTTGATAAACCATCAAGGCCCGTTGGAAATGGTCCGTAAAGTCGGTATAGAACATTTGGGAAAAAATAAGATCATAGAAATGCAGAATCCATCTCTTGGAACAGAAGACTTTGCATTTTACTTAAATCATGTTCCAGGTGCTTTTTTCTTCCTTGGCAGCGGGTTTCCTTATAGAAATAATCCCCCATTACATTCGGGAGATTTTCATATTAATGAGGATTGTATCAAAACAGGTATTACGGTGATTTGCGCACTTTGTCTTTCAAAAAACTAAAAAGCCGGGAGACACAGCCGGCTTTTAACATGCATTTAACTTATGCATTGGTGGGGACGGGTGAGACTTATTCTGCCTTCGCCTTGTTAAATTGCCTGGCCATTCTGGAGACCTTTCTGGAGGCCGCTCTTTTATGAATTGCTTTCTTTGAAGCAGCTTGCATCAGTCTTTTTTCGGCCAGGGCCAGCTTTTCAGCGGCGGCGGTCATATCCTTATCCGCAACAGCCTTGTCAAAACCTTTAACGATTGCCTTAAGGTGGGACTTTACCCTTCTGTTGGCTGCCGTGCGCTTTGCAAGTACTCGGATTCTTTTTTTAGCAGATTTGATATTTGCCATATCTTCACCCCACTTTCTTTAAATATAGCCTAACAAAGTATATCGGAATAATTTTTAAAAAGCAAGTGCAAAATAGCTAAAGGGATTGAATATCCGGAAAAGAGGGATGAATATTGGAATACAGGACCGATTTAGCTATCGAATCCAAGGAAATGCTTGAACAGGAGGATAAGGGGAAAAAGGTAGAAATCCCCGGTGTGGAAGTATACGAGGATCACTGCGGTGAATACGTTAAAGTAACAAGGATTAAAGTGGCAGATGAATATGGAAGTAATGTTATGGGAAAGCCCATAGGGACATATGTAACAATGGAAATAGAGGATCTCGAGGATGAAGAAGAAAGAAAAATCGAAGCCGCTAAAGCACTTTCCGAAGAATTGAAAAAACTGATCAAGTTTCATAGTAAATTGAAGGTTCTTGTCATTGGTCTGGGGAATGACAAGGTAACGCCGGATGCCCTCGGGCCTATAACTGTTTCTAAAATAAAGGTAACTAGGCATATATTTCTTACTTTTGGCGCTACCTGTGACGACCAAGTCGGCTGTGTAAGCGCATTGGCGCCCGGGGTCATGGCTACAACGGGGATGGAGACGGCAGAATTGATCAAAGGAGCGGTGGATATTGTCAGGCCTGAGGTAATTATTGCAATAGATGCGCTGGCCGCCCGAAGCATTGAACGCATCAGTACAACAATACAGGTTACCGATACGGGAATATCTCCCGGTTCCGGGACAGGAAATATGAGGAAGGATATCACAGAAAAATCTCTTGGTACCAGGGTGATAGCCATAGGTGTTCCTACAGTAATAGATTCAAAAACATTGATATTGGATAGCCTTGCAGGTTATATTAAAAAACCAAAAGAAGTACGAGCGTATCTTGAAAAAACCGGTGAAGATATGATAGTTACCACCACAAATATTGATCAAATAATAGAGGACTATTCCACAGTGATTTCAAATGGGATTAATAGTACACTGCTTCCTGGCATATATTCTTCTTAGGAAGAGGTGTATGCAATATGTATCGTAGAAGACCGGACATCAACAGACCTGCCAAAGGACGAAAACTTTTGTTGTTTACATTGGTATTTTGGGGACTGTCATGTATTATGACACTGGTATTTCTACGGGGAGAACCGAATCTGACAGATTCCGTTTTTAAAGAGCAGATAGGGAAAAAGTATCTTTCCGCAGCCTATCCCATTATCAGCCGCAGTGGCGGTGCAGACGCAAGGGAAGTGGCGGCAAATCTCGAAGAAGCAGATGATGATGCCGACTGTTATTCAGAGGATGAGACGATGGTGGTTGAAAAGGTCATAATTGACACAGCCGTCTCCAACAGCCCTTTAGTGCTTATATATCATACTCATGCAACCGAATCCTACCTGCCGATCAGCAGCGGCAACTTTCATTCATCGGAGGAACCCGGTACGGTAAGAGAGGTGGGCAGTATTCTGGCAAAATCACTTAAGGCAAAAGGTATTTCAGTCATTCATGATAAAACCGTCCATGATTTGCCGTCATACAGTAAGTCTTACAGCCGCTCCATGGAAACGGTACGAGCGATACTTAAGAAGAATCCATCCATTGTCTATATCATAGATCTTCACAGAGACGCTGCTGCTTATACGGGGAATAAAGGTTGTGTATTTACGGCGGATGGGAAAAAGGCGGCTCAGTTCAGTTTAGTGGTAGGTTTGGGCAATGAAAATAAGGAAAAATTATTGACGTTTGCAAATACCGTATTAAAAAAAGCGAATGGAATATACCCCGGCTTCGGGAAGGGAATCATAAAAAAGGATTATAAATATAACCAGTATATAGCCGATTGCTGTCTGCTGTTGGAAATGGGCAACAATCAAAACGATATTGAGGAGGCTAAGCAATCCGCAATATACTTTGCAGATGTGCTGGCAGAAATAATTAAAGGTAGCAGTGATTAAAAAAATTGCAGTATTCATTTTGGTCTTTTTGTTTTTAACGGGAATTTCAATCGTTGATGATTCCCATTCATTTATGACCGGCAAAGAGGCTGAGCTGAGCCTTCAGACTCGCCGCATTGATTCTGACATAGTGAAGTTTTCCATGTTAGGTATCGAAAAGGAGGCGAACATGGCCGAGGTTTCAAGGTCTTTCCGTAAGACTCAAAAGGAGATTGTGTCTGCAATTAATGGGGCGGCGGAAAGTATCAGGGATTGGTTGGGGTTTTCCGAATGGCCCAGAAAAGACTTCACTTTTGAGTCGAAAGTCTTGTAAATAAGAGATTTTATATGATAAACTATAGAGGCTGCGCAAGCAGTCTATTTTTACTTATTACTAGTTACGGAGGAAATATGGAATCATATCAGCAATATATTAGAAATTTTTGCATCATTGCCCATATTGATCACGGTAAATCTACTTTAGCAGATCGGTTGTTGGAAAAAACCGGCCTTGTCAGCCGTCGGGATATGAAGGAACAGTTTCTTGACAATATGGATATTGAAAGGGAAAGGGGCATTACGATAAAGTTGCAGACAACAAGGCTCAATTACAAGGCTTTGGATGGTAACACATATGTATTCAATCTTATCGATACGCCCGGTCACGTCGATTTTACTTATGAAGTTTCCAGAAGTCTGGCAGCATGTGAAGGCGCTGTTTTAGTTGTGGATGCAACACAGGGAGTCGAAGCCCAAACCTTAGCCAACGTTTATCTTGCGCTTGATGAGAATTTGGAAATTCTGCCGGTCATCAACAAAATAGATTTGATAAGTGCACAGCCTGATGCAGTTAGGGCTGAAATTGAGGATGTTATCGGGATTGAAGCCTCAAATGCTCCGCTTATTTCCGCAAAGGAAGGGATCAATATAGAAGGGGTGCTGGAAGCTATAATTGATAAGATACCCGGGCCTGTAGGACGCGTTGAGGACAGGTTAAAAGCATTGATATTTGATTCCTATTACGATAATTATCGCGGTGTAGTTGTCTATACCCGGGTTTTTGACGGCAGTGTAAAAAAAGGCGATCAAATACTGCTTATGAATACAAAAAAACGTTATGAAGTCACCGAAGTAGGGGTTTATTCGCCCGGGCCCCTTCCGGTTGAAGAATTGAAGGCGGGGGAAGTCGGCTATATTTGCGCCAGCATCAAACAGGTTGCGGATGCCCGTGTTGGAGATACAATTACCTTAGACAACGACCCGGCTTTGAAGGCCCTGCCGGGTTACAGAAAGATACAATCCATGGTTTTTTGCGGTATTTATCCGGCTGAAGGGGAAAAGTATGAGAATGTCAAGGATGCATTGGAAAAGCTTCAAATAAATGATGCGGCATTTCAGTTTGAGGCGGAGACTTCAACTGCTTTGGGTTTCGGTTTTCGCTGCGGGTTTTTAGGCTTGCTGCACATGGAAATAATAGTTGAGCGTCTTGAAAGGGAATTCGGTCTTTCCATTATTACCACCTCTCCCAGCGTCATTTACAAGGTTATCATGAATGACGGCAGCGCGAAAATGGTGCAAAATCCTTCGAACCTTCCCCCTTTGACTGAAATAGATCATATAGAGGAGCCAATGGTAAAAGCCGACATAATGATTCCTAAGGATTATGTGGGCAATATTATGGAGATATGCCAGGAAAGAAGGGGCACGATGACTCATATGGAGTACATTACCGAGGCTCGGGTTGCCTTACATTATGAGATGCCGTTGAATGAAGTCATATATGATTTCTTTGATGCCCTTAAATCGAAGACCAGAGGATTCGGATCTTTGGATTATGAATTTATTCGTTATGAAAAATCTGACCTGGTAAAGTTAGATATTTTACTTAACAAGGATATTGTTGATGCTTTTTCAATGATAGTCCACGAATCTAAAGCGTATGAACGGGGTCGTTTTGTCTGTGAAAAGCTTAAGGAAATTATTCCGATGCACCAATTTGAAGTTCCTATTCAGGCTGCTGTCGGTCAAAAGGTCATAGCAAGAGAAACAGTGAAGGCTTATCGCAAAGATGTGATTGCAAAATGCTACGGGGGTGATATCTCCCGAAAAAGAAAGCTGTTAGAAAAGCAAAAAGAAGGTAAAAAAAGAATGCGTCAGTTTGGCAGTGTGGAAGTGCCTCAGGAGGCGTTCACTGCGGTACTGAAATATGACGACAATAAATAACAGGTTCAGTAGAAAAGGATTGTAGCTATGAAACAGCTGGGATTATATGTGCATATCCCATTCTGTAAAAAAAAATGCAACTATTGTGATTTCTTATCCTGCGCCGACTCGGACAAGGAAGCGCATCATTTGTATGTGGATGCGCTGATAAAGGAAATTTTGAATTATGAAAAGGGATTGCCTGCCGATACCATTTTTTTCGGCGGTGGCACTCCCTCTCTTTTGGATGCAGCCGAAATAGAGAGGATACTTGATGTTGTTTTAAACAGGTTCAAAATGGCCGACACTCCGGAAATTTCAATTGAAGCTAACCCGGATACCTTATCTTCGGAAAAATTGCGTTCTTATATTGAGATGGGCGTAAACAGGGTAAGCATCGGAGCCCAGTCTTTGGATGATGAAATTCTTTGTTATCTGGGGAGAATTCACACTGCATCAGATTTCAAAAAAGTGTTTGCAGCGGCAAGAAATGCAGGATTTAAGAATATAAATGTTGACCTGATGTTCGGAATACCCGGCCAGGGTCCCGCCTCTTTCAGGTCAGGTTTAGAGGAGGTGCTTTTCATGGGTCCGGAGCATGTTTCCTTCTACAGTCTTCAATTGGAAGAAGGGACCCCTTTCCATAGAATGTTTACGGCGGGTGATCTAATGCCGGCAGATGATAAAGAAGACAGAAAAATGTACAAGGAAGCATTGTCAATTCTGGCCGAAAGGGGTTATTTACATTATGAAATATCAAATGCGGCTTTGCGTAATTTCCCATGTCGGCATAATTTGAAATATTGGACAATGCAGGAGTATCTAGGATTCGGTTTGGGTTCTCATTCTTACAAAGGAGGTTGCCGCTTTGGAAACGTGATCGACATGAATGCATATTTAGAAAATCAAAGACCCTGCTGGCATCACAAAAATTCAATGAAAGATGAAATTTCGGAATATCTTATAACCGGATTGAGACTGACAGAGGGAATTAACTGCGATGAATTCAGGCAGCGTTTCGGAATTTCTTTATGGGGTATTTATGAAGCTGAAATTCGAAAACATATTGAAGGGCAACTTCTTCAATACGACAAAGTCAAAAAACGATTACGCTTTACACGAAAAGGTATAGATCTATCCAACCTGGTACTGATGGAATTTGTTTAAAGGGGGGGGTAAAAAATGGAGAAATATGTTATGGCTCTTGATCAGGGAACAACTAGCTCCCGCTGCATTTTATTTGATAAAATGGGAGATGTGGCAGGTATTGCGCAAAAAGAACATGCCCAAATATATCCTTCGCCGGGCTGGGTCGAGCATGATCCTTTAGAAATCTGGAACAATCAATTAGAGGCAGCACAGACAACGATGCGACAGGCGGGGATAGGTTTCGAACAGGTTGCAACCGTAGGAATTACAAATCAGAGGGAAACTACCGTGGTTTGGGATCGCGCTACGGGAGTGCCTGTTTGTAACGCCATAGTCTGGCAGTGCAGGCGGACAACCCCTCTTTGTGATGAATTATCAAAACGCGGACTTTCAGGTTTCTTTAAAAAAAGAACCGGCCTTACTTTGGATCCCTATTTTTCAGGAACAAAGCTTCGTTGGATTTTAGATAATATTCCGGGTGTGAGGGAAAAGGCTGAAGAAGGAAAGCTTGCTTTTGGCACCATCGATACATGGCTTATCTGGAACATGACAGGGGGTAAGGTGCATGCAACCGATTATTCAAATGCATCAAGAACAATGTTGTTCAATATCAATGATTTAAGCTGGGATAAGGACATCCTGAAGGAACTGGATATTCCTGTTTCTCTTTTGCCTGCGGTACATCCTTCTTCGTTTTTGTACGGAGAGACGGATTTGCACATATTTGGAGGGCAGCTTCCGATTACCGGAGTTTTAGGAGATCAGCAAGCGGCTTTATACGGTCACGGATGTCATGTTTCAGGGATGGCAAAAAACACTTACGGAACAGGTGGATTTTTATTAATGAATACGGGGGACAAGCCGGTTTTTTCCGAAAAAGGGCTTTTAACCACCCTTGCCTGGTGTATAGACGGTCAGATTACATATGCACTGGAAGGCTCGGTTTTTGTAGCAGGGGCAGCCATTCAATGGTTAAGAGATGGGCTAAATATAATTGAAGACTCAAAAGACTCCGAGAGGATGGCGAGATCGGTAAAGGATAATAACGGTGTCTATTTTGTGCCTGCCTTTGTAGGCATGGGGGCTCCGTATTGGAATCCCCATGCGAGAGGGACTGTTACCGGGCTTACCAGGGGTTCCGACAGAAATCATCTTGTAAGGGCCGCCCTTGAAGCAATTGCATATCAGACCGAAGATGTTCTCTCTTTGATGGAAGAAGAATCCGGCATAAAGCTTTTGTTACTTAAAGTGGACGGGGGAGCATCAAATAATGATTTTTTAATGCAATTTCAAACCGACATTATCAAGATTCCGGTAAATCGCCCCGATGTTAAAGAAATTACAGCTTGGGGTACAGCATTGTTGGCGGGAACATATTGCGGATTCTTCCCAGGTGACATCGATCCTAGGTGTGGCAGGGTATTTAGTCCTGAAATGAACGAAAACAGCAGGCTTAACCTTTTAAAAGGTTGGAAGCGTGCCGTCAGTGCAGCCTTGTTCTGGTCGGAATATGGAGAAATATAAGGTGATGATGCATGTTTTAATACCGTATAATTCTTGAGAAAATAAGGAAAATATTTTAATAAAACTGTTGACATTGAAGGGATAGGATGGTAAATTAAAAGCATGATTAGCACTCACTTGGCAAGAGTGCTAACAATCGGAGAGAGAGCTATGGATCTAAATGAAAGAAAGTTAAAAATATTGCATGCAATAGTGTACGATTTTATTCATTCAGCGGAGCCTGTAGGATCTCGTACACTTCAAAGAAAGTATGGGATGAGCATAAGCCCCGCTACAATCCGCAACGAGATGTCGGATCTGGAAGAAATGGGTTTTCTCACCCATCCGTATACTTCTGCTGGCAGGGTGCCTTCCGACAAGGCCTATCGATTGTATGTCAATAATCTGATGGATCGATATGAGCTCACCACAGAGGAAAAAAAAGTAATCAAGGAACAGCTTATAAGCGATTTTTCCGAATTGGAAAAAACCATTGAACATGCGGCAAAGCTGCTATCGGAAATGACCAGTTTGATTTCCTTTGCAATGACACCGGAACCGAAAGAAGACAAGCTTAAATATGTAAAATTTCTTCCTTTAGATGATAATTCAGTATTGTTGATGTTGGTGGCTGAAAGCGGCAAGGTTTCAAACACTTCTTTGCAGATAAAGGTTCCCTGTAGCGAAGATCAATTGATTTTGCTTTCAAAAGTTATGACCTACAATTATAGGGGGAAAACCTTGTGTGATATCCTTACGATGGATATTATAAAAAGTTTTGAAACAGATATTGAAGCTATGAGCAGGTTGGCAACATCCATAATTCCAAGCTTCCTTACCACCTTGGAAAATATGCTGAATGTAGATTTGTATCTGGATGGTTTGATGAACATCTTCTCGATCCCCGAGTATAACGATATAGAGAAGGCGAAACTAATTCTGGAACTGCTTAACTGCAAGAATAACTTGAAAGAGATCCTGGTTAATAGAGAAAGCGGCATGATAATTACTATAGGAGATGAGAACGTCGATGAGATGATGAGAAACTGCAGTTTAATCACCGCCACATACAAAATTGACGGGAAACCGGTGGGGAAATTGGGGGTAATCGGGCCTACCCGGATGAAATATGGTGAAATAACATCAATGATAGAATATATGACTGAGAATCTGAGCAATACGTTTAAAATGAATAAAGGAGGAGACGATGAAGAGTACGATGACTAAAGAAACCGAACAAAATGAGGCGTTCACCGGTGAAGAGGCGGATAAGGAGGAAAAGGCTGAACAGGTGGACGGGGAGCAGAATATCGAAGAGCCTGTCGATGATGAAGATCAGAAAACCCAATTTTATCGACTTGCCGCAGATTTTCAAAACTATAAGAAGAGGGTAGATAAAGAAAAAAAAGATATTTATGCGTATGCCGGTGAAAAGATTATGCTTGAATTGCTTTCGGTTTTAGATAATTTTGAAAGGGCTTTGGATGTGGAATGCAGTGACAAGGGAATGCTGGAAGGAATGAAAATGATCTTTAAGCAGTTTATAGGGGTGCTTGAATCTCAGGGCCTTAAGGAAATCCCGGCTTATGGGGAAACATTCGACCCCAACTTCCATCATGCAGTAATCATGGCCCCCGTAGAGGGAAGTAAAAGCGGTTTGGTTGCCGAGGTCATGCAAAAAGGATATCTGCTTAATGATAAGGTAATCCGATATGCCATGGTAAAAGTGGTCGAATAAATAATTATCGTACGGTGCTGAAGAATATTAAATGAAAATCAGATTTATTACAAAATCGATAGGAGGAGAAAGATGGGAAAGGTAATAGGAATTGATTTGGGAACAACGAATTCGTGTGTCTCGGTATTGGAAGGCGGTGATCCGGTTGTCATACCCAACGCCGAAGGAAATCGAACTACCCCGTCCATAGTGGCGTTTACAAAAACTGGAGAAAGGTTGGTTGGCGAAACTGCAAAAAGACAGGCTATCACCAATCCAAGCAGAACTATAATGTCCATTAAGAGGCATATGGGCTCCGGTCATAAAACGGAAATCGATGGGAAAGTATATACGCCCCAGGACATTTCAGCCATGATCTTGTCCAAGCTTAAAACAGATGCCGAGGCATATCTTGGTGAAAAAATAACTGAGGCCGTTATTACTGTGCCTGCATATTTTACCGACAGCCAGAAACAGGCTACAAAAGATGCCGGAAAAATAGCGGGACTGGATGTTAAAAGAATAATAAACGAGCCTACGGCAGCATCCTTGGCCTACGGACTGGATAAGGAAAGCGACCATCACAAGATCCTAGTCTATGATCTTGGAGGGGGAACTTTCGACGTATCAAT
>CAYRNC010000011.1:19602-34389 GCA_964425645.1 uncultured Oscillospiraceae bacterium
GTGTCTTTGAGGTATTGGCGACTAACGGAAACAATAAACTTGGGGGCGATGATTTTGATGAAATTTTGGTAAACTTCATCGCAGACAGCTTTGCAAAAGAAAACGGGATAGATCTGCGTAAAGATAGAATGGCATTGCAAAGGTTGAAAGAGGCAGCAGAGAAGGCTAAAAAAGAATTATCATCATCCCAATCCACAAATATCAACCTGCCGTTTATTACAGTAAACGTTGATGGTCCTTTGCATTTGAACATAGACGTTACGAGGGCAAAATTTGAACAGCTGACCGGTTCGCTTGTGGATAAAACCGTGGAGCCGATGAGAAAGGCTATCGCAGATGCGGGAATAAACACCGCAGAGCTGGAAAGGGTTATACTCGTAGGAGGCTCTACAAGGATCCCCGCTGTGCAGGAAGCCGTTAAGAAGATCACAGGAAAGGATCCCTTTAAGGGTATCAACCCGGATGAATGTGTGGCTATCGGGGCGGCTATTCAGGCCGGTGTGCTCACAGGTGAAGTTAAGGATGTACTGCTTTTAGATGTAACACCATTGTCCCTTTCAATAGAGACCCTGGGCGGAGTAGCAACAAGGCTCATAGAAAGAAATACCACCATACCCACGAAAAAAAGCCAGATATTCTCTACGGCGGCAGATAATCAAAGCGCTGTGGATATTCATGTAATGCAGGGTGAAAGGGAAATGGCCGCGGGCAATATAACCTTGGGTCGATTCCAGCTTACAGGTATTCCGCCTGCTCCCAGAGGAGTGCCTCAAATTGAGGTCAGCTTTGATATCGACGCAAACGGAATTGTAAACGTAAGCGCTAAAGATCTGGGGACCGGAAGAGAACAAAGAATTACTATTACCTCTTCCACTAAACTGTCAGATGATGAAATTAAACAAAAAATTAAGGAAGCCGAACAATTTGCTGAAGAGGATAAAAGGCATAAAGAAGAGGTTGATCTAAGAAATCAGGCTGAAACCCTGGTATATGAAACGGAAAAATCGCTTAAAGAAATCTCTGAAACTTTAAGCGATGAAGAAAAAGGGCAAATAGAAAATGCAAAAAATGAACTTAACGAGGCTTTACAGCATGGAACTGTTGAAGAAATAAAGCAAAAGACGGAAGTTTTGACCGAACAGTTCCACACTATTTCAGCTAAGATGTATCAGCAGCAGACCCAGGCATCGGAACAGGCCGGAACTTATCAGGAAAGCGGAACGGGAGAAGCAGGTGAAAGCGACAGCCCGCAGCCGGAAGACAATGTAGTTGATGCAGATTATGAAGTTGTAGACGAGGAGAATAATGATACCAATTAAACCGGTAGAAGATTCAATCGTAATGGGGGTTGTGTAGGCATATGGCAGATAATAAAAGGGACTATTACGAAGTCCTTGGAATCAAAAAAGGGGCTACATCAGATGAGATAAAGACGGCATTTCGAAAAAAAGCTATGGAGTATCATCCGGATCGGAATCCCGGAAATAAGGAAGCGGAAGAAAGTTTCAAAGAAGTGAATACTGCATATGAGATTCTTTCCGACCCCCAAAAAAAAGATAAATATGATCGATTTGGCCATGCCGGTGTTGATCCTAGCGCCGGTTTTGGAGGCGGCGGTTTCGGTGGTGGATACGGCGGTGGTTTTGAGGATATCTTCGGAGATCTGTTCGGAGGGATGTTTGGCGGTGCGGGAGCATATTCTCAGGTTCGCAGAAACGCTCCGCAAAAGGGATCGGACCTTCAAAAAGCTGTAAGGATAAGCTTTAAGGAGGCTGCTTTCGGTGTCAAAAAAAATATTACCTTGAACAAATATACCATCTGCAGGACATGTAAGGGAACCGGTGCTGAAAAGGGATCGTCAAAGGTGGATTGTCCGAATTGCGGCGGGACGGGGGAGATACGAAGTTCCCAAAGAACACCTTTTGGACAGTTTACCAATGTGCAGACCTGCAGTCGGTGCGGTGGCACCGGTCAGATTGTAGAGAAACCCTGTCCATCCTGCAGCGGCAGCGGAAGGGTTAGGAAATCTGTGACCATTTCCGTGGATATTCCCGCGGGAGTGGATAATGATTCGGTAATATCCATCAGAGGCCAAGGTGAACCGGGCATAAACGGAGGGCCAAGCGGCGATCTGTATGTGGTCATTTCCGTTGAACCCCATGAACTTTTTAAAAGAAAGGGTTCTGACCTCTGGCTCGAAATACCGATCACTTTTACACAGGCTGCACTGGGGGATGAAATAACCGTTCCCACGTTAAAGGAAAAGGTAAGCTACAAAATCCCGGAAGGAACACAGCCTGACACAGTGTTCAGGTTGAGGGGTAAAGGCATAAAAAACCTTAAATCCACAAGGCCGGGCGATCTGTATGTTAAGATGATTCTTGAAGTACCTACGAAGCTCAACGCCGAGCAGAAGAAAGTATTAAAGCAATTTGGGGATTCACTTTCTGTTGATTCGTACAATAAAGGTAAGCGTTTCAGGGAATCCGTAAAAAACCTATTTAAATAAAGGATCCGAGTAAAAGATGTATTATACTGAACTAAGCATTGAGATAGAAGCAAACAGTTTGGACCCGCTTCTAAATGTCCTTTCGGGCATTGTGGCAGCGGGTTTTGAAGTTGAGGATCCCCGGGATATCAAGGAGTTGCAAGAAAGAAAGGCTGATTGGGATTACATTGATCCTTCTTTGTCGGACATCCTGACAAAAAATCCCGGAATAAAAATATATATCCCGGACAATGTTCAAGGTTTGATACTGCTGGATAAAATAATTGAGCACATACGCATATTCCCGATTATAAAAGCTGAAATCAGGGGCGTCAGTGAAAAAGACTGGGAAAGTAACTGGCGAAAATATTTCAAGCCCAGAGAAATTACCGATCGCTTTGTTATAAAGCCATCCTGGGAATCATATGAATCTTTGGATGAGACCAAGTCAGTCATTGAAATTGATCCCGGCATGGCTTTTGGTACAGGTACTCATTCCACTACAGTTCTTTGCATCGGGTTAATGGAGAAATATCAAACCAAGGCCTGCAAAAAAGTTTTGGACGTCGGAAGCGGATCCGGTATTCTGTCTGTTGCTGCTGCTATGCTGGGGGCTGAAGACGTAAGAGGAATTGAAATTGATCCTGTTGCGGTGAAAGTCGGAAAAGAAAATGTAAAGAAGAACCATTTTGAGCAAACGGTGCATATTCAAGAGGGGGATCTAACAAAGGGGTTGAATTACAAGGCTGACATGGCGGTTGCTAACCTGACGGCAGACTTGATAAAAGCTCTTTCTTCGACCGTGTCAGATCATCTTATAAAGCATGGTATTTTTATTTGTTCGGGTATACTGTGTGAGAAAAAGGAAGAAGTTGTGTTTGCCGTACAATCCGCGGGTTTTGAAATCTTAGAGACCCGGGAGGACGGTGACTGGTGTGCTGTTGCAGCAAAAAAGATAATGCTATGAATCGTTTTTTTGTTTCTCAATCGCAGGTTTCTGAGGGCCTGATTGATATAATTGACAGTATAGATATAAAACATATTGCTAAGGTTCTTCGAATGAGACCCGGCGACAGGATAGAGGTATCCGACTCCTGTGAATATGAATATTTAGCGGAAATAATATCCCTGACGCACAATCGAATAACTGCGTTGGTTGTAGATCAAAAACGATTCACCGGAGAACCCCATTTAATGATAAGTCTGTTTCAGGCTCTTCCGAAACAGGGAAAGATGGAATCGATTATTCAAAAATCGGTAGAACTTGGGGTTTATAAGATTGTTCCTTTTGAAGCTTCAAGATCAGTGATTAAAGATAAAGCAGATAATTCGAAAAAGACAGAACGCTACCGCAAAATAACCAGAGAGGCGGTAAAACAATGTAAAAGGGGCATTGTGCCCGAAGTTTCGTCTAATTTAACTTTTAATGCTATGCTTAATAAACTGTCGGATTTTGATTTGGCATTGTTTCTGTACGAAGAAGAAGACTCAACAAGCATAAAAGACGTTTTAAAAGGACTGAAAACCGTGCCCGGAAGGCTAGCCCTCATAGTAGGGCCTGAAGGAGGATTTTTACCGGATGAAGCCGCTGCAATTGTAAGAAGCGGCGCCGTGTCCGTTTCTTTAGGAAGGACCATTCTTCGTACCGAAACGGCAGGTCCTGCAGCTATCGCAATGGTGATGTATGAACTGGAAATGTGAAGGTGCTAATGAAAATTGCTTTTTATACTCTGGGATGCAAAGTGAACCAATACGAGACCCAGGCAATGAAGGAACAGTTCTCCCGTCTTGGGTGGGATATCGTTGGTGAGCAGGAGATCGCCGATGTTTATGTTGTGAATTCCTGCACAGTGACAAATCAGGCCGACAGAAAATCAAGGCAATACATAAGGCGAATGAAAAAAAGAAATCCCGCTTGCATTACAGCTTTAGTAGGATGTTACGCAAAGGTTAATCCCAAGGAAGCAAGTTTACTTAAAGAGGCGGATATCGTCGCAGGAACCGATGAAAAAGTCCGCTTGCCGGAATATATTAACGAATACATCGGTAAGGGGAAACCTTTAGTGCGAATCGGTGATCATAAAAAAGTCTATGAAGAAACCGGTGTTATCACGACCATGGAATCGAGAACTAGGGCATATATAAAGGTCCAGGACGGTTGCAATCAATTTTGTTCTTATTGCATCATACCTTATGCACGAGGCGGGATCAGAAGCCGATTAAAGGAAAATATCCTTAAGGAAGCGGAGATTTTGATTTCCAATGGGTTTAAAGAGCTGGTGCTTACGGGTATTAATACTGCATTGTATGGCAGTGAAGATGGATTTGCGGGCTGTGATGAATCTTACGGAATCGAGGTTATCGTTGCCCTCCTTGATCAAATGCCGGGTAATTTTCGAATTCGTTTAGGCTCACTTGAGCCTACCGTGGTCAATGCGGAATACGTGAAAAGGCTGTTAAGATATAAAAAGCTTTGTCCCTATATGCATCTCTCACTACAAAGCGGGAGCGACAGTGTGCTAAAAAAAATGAATCGTCATTACGACTGCAAAGACTATTTGGATATCATTAAGGTGCTTAGAGAGTTTGATCCTTGTTTCGGTCTTACAACGGATATAATCGGAGGCTTCCCCGGAGAGACAGAAGAGGATGTATTAAAAAGCATTGAAATGATCCGCAAATGCGGTTTCCAGAAGGTGCACATTTTCCCTTATTCTTTAAGGAAGGGAACAAAGGCCGCCGATATGGAAGGCCAGCATCCCATGCAAGTAAAAAAACTGCGATGTGCACAATTAGTGGAGGCGGCAGAATCAGTTTCAGCGGAAATGCTAAAGAAAAACCTCGGAAGAAACCGCATAACACTGTTTGAAGAATACGATGAAGATTTAGGCTGCATCTCAGGATTCAGCGATAATTTTATCAAGGTCTACTGCGATATACCATGTAAAGAAAAAGCGAAGTCTCTAATGAATCGTTTCGTTACGGTTACCTTTGAAAGGTTGTTTTTGGAAGGGGTAAAGGGGACAATATGTATCATGTAATCATAAAAAGATTTGCTCTTGTCGGAGTAAGTATTCTCATGATTATATCAATTTTTGGCTGTGGCGAAAAGAATTCTGCAAGCCAAGAATATGCATATACTTTCCCAAAGGAAACGGAATCATCTCCGGGGCTTGCCAATTTTGCATGTCTGGATTTAAACGGAGAAACTGTTGATCAAAGTATCTTTGAAAATTATAAGGTAACTATGGTAAATGTGTGGGGTACATTTTGCGGGCCCTGTCTTGAGGAGATGCCGGATCTCGGCCTGATAAAAAGCGAGTATGAAGACAAAGACGTTAATGTAATAGGCATTGTTGCGGATTTAAAGCTTCGGGACGGCAGTCTTAACATGGACCAACTGCAAAAAGCAAAGGGAATTGTAAAGGATACACAAGCCGGTTATGTGCATCTTATCCCATCAAAAAATCTTGAAAACGGATTGCTTAACGAGGTTATATATATCCCATATACGGTGTTTGTTGATAGGGAAGGTCAGATTATCGGCAAAGAAATTGTTGGAAGCAGGAGTAAAGAAAAATGGATAGCAATCATCGAGGAATTACTTTAATTGCATTATTTTTTCTGATGGCAGGTACGGTTATGGCGGCAATCGGGATCGTCAGAGGAGAGATGTTTGCCGTATTTACAAAGGCTGCTCGCATTTGTTTGGAGTGTATCGGTATTGGGTAAGAGAATTCGATCAGGAGCCAGCAGGTTTCGATTGCCTGTGCAGCTGGTTTTTGCATTTGTTACAAACAGCTACATAGTAGGTTATCTAAACGGAAGAATCTATACAGGTGCGTCAAAGGCCGTGTGCGTACCGGGACTATCATGCTATTCATGTCCGGGAGCCCTCGGTGCATGTCCTTTAGGTTCCTTTCAGGCTATGTTGGGGGCTCGGGATTTTCGTTTCCCTTTTTATATTACCGGTTTATTGACAGTAATCGGAATTTTATTCGGTCGGTTTGTTTGCGGATGGTTATGCCCTTTTGGATTAGTTCAGGATCTTCTTTACAAGCTGCCCTTTGCAAAAAAGATTATAAGGCTTCCCGGAGATAAGATTTTAAGATTTGTTAAATATGGGATATTGATCGGTTTTGTAATATTATTTCCACTTTTCGTTGTAGATATCGCAGGGCAGGGTCAGGCAGGTTTCTGTAAGTGGATATGTCCGTCCGGAACATTTATGGCTGGCTGGCCGCTTTACCTTACAAGTGAACTTATACGCGATGCAACCGGACTGCTATTTGCTTGGAAGAGCCTGATTTTAGCTGTGTTGTTGATCCTTTCTATTTTTGTGTTTAGACCTTTTTGCAGTTATTTATGTCCTTTGGGGGCTTTTTACGGTTTATTTAATCCTATAGCCTTTTATCGCATGCAGATAGACGAAAAGCTATGCATTAAATGCGGTACTTGTAAATCTGTTTGTAAGTTTTCCATCCCTGTATATGATGTTCCAAACAGTAAAGAATGCATAAGATGCGGCGAATGCGTAAAGGCCTGTCCTGTCGGGGCAATTGAAAAAAAGATTGCATGGACACGGTAAAGCATCTTGACTTTTACAGCATAAAACAAAAATAAGGCCCCAACCCAAGCAAATAGAAGGGAAGTGGCCTTTTGTCTTTATGAAAAATATGTATCAGAACGGTCTCATTTTTTCACATCACCAATAATTTTTTTTATATCTGCTAAACGCAGGCGTTTTTTTGTGAAATCAATTCCAAATAAGTCCCCTAATTCATCTGTGACTTCATTCCTATGTCCAAATAGATAAATGTTTTCATGCTCATTCATGCATGTAATTTGCCTAAGGTTTTCAATAATCGTTTCTGCCGAATGCTTCTTTCCGGTTTTTTTCTGTATGAGTCTAAGTAAGGTTAAGGCAATGAAACATGTAAGAAAGTGTGCATTGATATGTTCGTAATCGCTTACATGAACGGGTCGAGCTTCAAGGTCACTTTTAGTGATTTTAAATGTCTCCTCGATTTCCCATAAACCGCGATAGATGTCGATGATTTGCCGATCAGAGAGTTTAAGCTCACTTGTAACGATGGAATAATATCCATCATATTTTTCTTCCTCCTTGATTCTGTCATAGTTGACAGAAAGGCTCTTTTCGATAATTTCACCAGTTTGTTTATCATATTCAAGGTTGTTGATATATGCAGCGGCACCATATGAGGTTGCTTTGTTGTATTTCTTTGGGTCATCCACAAGGGATTCTGCCTTAGCAATGACTTCGGCACGCTCAGCCCTGGCCTTCAAAAGATATTTCCTTGACCAGAAAACGACCTGTTTTTCATAAACATATTTCGTCTTCTGTTTCCTGCCGCTTTCCATAGTTACGTTAATTTCTCTGCGGATTATTCTGCTTTTAACCATGAAGTCGGTGTCGTCACTTATCGGATTGCCTGTGCTATCAACATAATCAGAAGGATCTAGTACATATTCTTTAAACGAATTCGCACCACCACGAACAGAAAAGCTAAAGACATACCCATTGGCTGGCTTTTCCGGGACATTACCTGTCAGGTAGTAAATATTATCACCGGTGATAATCCCCATGTCTGCCACAACAATAACGCGACCGGTGTTGTAGTTCTTTCTGACTTCACCTATAACACTGCGGAAAGTTTCCTTATCAAGCCTGTTGCCGGGGAAAAGCTCATAATGGATAGGAATGCCATCCCTATCCATGGCCAGACCCATCTGAATTATGGGTTTCTTTCGATTTTGCTTGGCTTTACCATATCTTCTGATTTCATCTTGCTTGATGATTTCAAAATAGTAATTTGTCACATCATAATAGACTATACTGGTGTCTGTTCCATATTTCTTTCGTATTTGATCATACAGGAACTGCTGTAGGTCATCAGCAACTTTATTGAAATGGGTAAGTGCACGATATACATCGGCAAGCTCGAAATCAAAGCGCTCAAAAAATCTTTCTTTATGATCAAACGCTTTTTTCTTTGAGCCGGGATATAGCAGTCGCGACACAACAAGAAGTATCATAATGGAGTTTGTATTGAATTTAAAGGATTCTCCGGCCATTTTAGCCTTGAGAAATTTGTGCAGGCCAAGTTCATGATATACTTTCAGTGGCACGGCATAACCCAAATTCTTGGTTCCTTCTGCCGTTTCCGGCAGACATTCATCCATCTTAATCCTAATGGAGACTTTCTTACGTGCATTTTCATCATCAGTCATTTTTCGGGCGACATCTTTGAAATGGGCAATTGGATCAGGGAACTCCTTTTCTAGCTCATCAAGATATCCAAGGGAAAGGACGGTGCGGGAAGTTCCCTTCCCGGTAGACTTATCTCTGTATCGTTTTTCAATGGAAAGATATGTTCTGCCATTTTTTCTCTTTGATACATTAAGGTTCATAGCATGAATCTCCTTTTCATATGAATATTTTTCATATATTATATCATATTCATATACGTTCGTATACACAAATATTATGAAATTGCAAAAGAAAAAAGCCAGTTTAGGCTTTTATTTCAATGGGTTTGAGTTTGACGATTCAATTATGGTTGTAAAACTCCCGAGCCTGATTTTAGCTGTGTTGTTGATCCTTTCTATTTTTGTGTTTAGACCTTTTTGCAGTTATTTATGTCCTTTGGGGGCTTTTTACGGTTTATTTAATCCTATAGCCTTTTATCGCATGCAGATAGACGAAAAGCTATGCATTAAATGCGGTACTTGTAAATCTGTTTGTAAGTTTTCCATCCCTGTATATGATGTTCCAAACAGTAAAGAATGCATAAGATGCGGCGAATGCGTAAAGGCCTGTCCTGTCGGGGCAATTGAAAAAAAGATTGCATGGACACGGTAAAGCATGTATTATAAAAGATACATCGGTAAAAATTTGGAGGATGTAAATGGAAGACTGTATATTTTGCAAGATCGTAAACAGGGAGATCCCGGCAAGAATTGTATATGAAGATGATGTGATTCTTGTTTTTCATGATTTGGAACCCCAAGCACCCGTTCATGTTCTTATTATACCAAAGACCCATATCGATTCCCTTGACCGAGTCGCATTGGATAATATGGAAGAGCTCGGATGGCTCCATACAAAAGTAAAGGACATTGCTAAGATGCTCGATTTAGATAATGGATACAGGCTGGTATGTAATTGCGGTGAGGATGGAATGCAAACGGTAAATCATTTGCACTTTCATCTGCTCGGAAGGCGAAAAATGCTATGGCCTCCGGGCTGAGAACCTGTAATTAGTGCTTGAATGCCTGTGTTTTAGTGTGTATAATTGTTATGTTACAGACTGTGCCGTTTAAGTGACAACGCAGCATAAATCCTTGAATATGGAGGGGGTGAAAAAAATATGGCACAAGTAGTAGTTCGTGAAGGCGAAAATCTGGAAAGCGCTCTTAAAAGATTTAAGCGATCCTGTGCGAGGGACGGAGTTATGTCTGAGCTCAGGAAAAGGGAACATTATGAAAAACCCAGCGTAAGAAGAAAAAAGAAATCAGAAGCTGCCAGAAAAAAGGCAAAAAAATATTAGAATTAACCCCCTTGACAATTAGGATAAACGGCCCTAGTAAGTCTGTAAGCTGCAAGTTCATGGATAACCCGGATTTTTCCGGGTTATTTTTTCTCGGGCTATGTTATTAATCTTCAATGCAAACGTGTCTTGATTTTTTTAGAAAAACAAGTGAACATACTCCATAAGAATGAATATTCCTTTTTTACTTATAGCCGGCGTTTAATGCAGATACTATGCAGACAGCCGATATCTTCTGGTCTTTTTCATAGCTTTTGATAATAAATTTTTAGAAAGAGACTGGAGGGGCCTATGTTCATCAACGATGAGCTGATTTTTGATTTCAGCATTAATATGCCAAGAATACTCGTTGGCGGGAATACGGGAATCATAGACCATGTGAAGCAGATTCTCATAATTAGCAAAAACAATGTGGTTGTCAGTTGCGGCAATCGCTATATCTCAATAACAGGGCGGGATTTGTTTGTAAGGGAACTCTCTGAGGAAAGAATGCTCGTTTCAGGAGGGCTTGAACGAATCGAATTCTATGGAAATAAGGAACGGAAATAATATGCATTATAAAACTGTAAAAGTGGAAGGTTTTGATCTCCAAAAGTTTTTAACTCAATGCATTAAAGAGAATATTTCCATCTACCATATTCAACAAAAAGGCAGTATGGAGATTATATTACAGGTGTCGGCATCTGATTGGACGAATTTTCTTAGAACGGCAGGAAATCGATATCGGATTACTGTACTATCCGAAAATGGAATTGCACCGTTATTAAAGCGTGTTTTTAGTAAAAAAAGCATGGTAGTCGGTATAATCTTTTTTATCTTTCTTGTCTATTGGCAAAGTTGTTTTATTTCGGAAATAAGGATATACGGGTATGAAAGTCTGAGTGAAAGAGAAATAAGGGAAAGTCTTGCTGCTGCAGGACTCTACGAGGGATGCAGTAAAAAATTGGACCCTGATGGTGTAGAGATCCAGATGTTTCGATCCCATCCTGAACTTTGCTTTATAGGAATCAAATATATAGGTAATTTAGCAGAGGTAAACCTGGTAGAGGGTTCATTTTTAGATCCAGATATGGACAATGTTGATATACCACGCAATATCGTAGCAAAAAAGGATGGATATGTCGAAAAAATTATAGCAAGACAAGGAAGCAAAGAAGCGGAGGAGGGCCAGTTCGTTCGCAAAGGTGATATCCTGATTTCGGGATTAATGCCTATCGAAGACAAAACGTATAAAAGAGATCCTGAGGGTACCGGATCTCTGTTTCGCTATGTTCATGCAGAGGGGGAAGTTTATGCAAAGATTATTTATCGATTTATCGCCTATCAGCAGAAGCATGAAATTATCAAAAAGTTGAGCGGCCGCAGCATGCCCGGTATTGCGTTTACTATAGGGGGGTTTTCTTTAGATACAACGGATATTATTAGTCCTTACGATACAGCAATCTGCGAGCAGAAAGTGTTGATCAATCAGATCAGGCCTATACCGATCCGTCTTTGCATAAATCGTCAAAATGAAGTAAGTCTTGTTAAAAAAGAACGAGACGAAAAAGATATTGAGCGTCTTGCCAATCAACAGGCCAGAGCCGCTATACGCGAAAACATACCGGAATTTATTGAAATTATAAATAAAAGTTTGAAGTTTTATCCGGAAGAAAATATAATAAAAATAGTGATTATGGTTGAAACTTTAGAAGAAATAGGTACAGCAGGGGCTTTTGAAATCCCGAAGGAGGGCATATAGCAGATTGGATAATAATAAAACGGAAGATATAAAGATTAAAATCGATCATGAACAAGGAAGCAATGAGCTGTTTGGCAGTCTGGATGTTAATCTAAAAATCCTAAAGGAAAATTTCGCTGTAGAAATAATTCAACGCAAGGATGAATTGATTTTGCAGGGTAAAGAGGCAGCTTTAGCCGAAGAGGTCATAAAAGAGCTGTTAGACATTATAAATAACGGGGACAAATTAGATCAGCATAAGGTTAATTACGTAATAAGCTTAAAACAAAGGGGTCTTTCCTATAAAGATAACAGCTGCGTTAACGGTGTAATATGCTTTACTCACCGGGGCAAACCGGTTAAGGCAAAAACTATAGGTCAAAGCATTTATGTAGAATGTATTAAAAAAAGCGACATAGTTTTTGGCATAGGTCCGGCCGGTACCGGAAAAACATATGTGGCAGTAGCTATGGCTATCAGCGCATTAAAGAATAAAGAGGTGGGAAAAATTATCTTGGCAAGACCCGCTGTAGAGGCGGGAGAAAGATTGGGATTTCTGCCGGGAGATCTTCAGGAAAAGGTTGATCCTTATCTTCGCCCGCTTTACGATGCACTTTATGATATACTGGGTCGAGACAGTGCCTTAAAACTTAAAGATAGAGAGATCATAGAAATAATCCCTTTAGCCTATATGCGAGGCAGAACTCTTGATAATTCTTTTATTATTTTGGATGAGGCACAAAATACCACCATAGAGCAGATGAAGATGTTTCTTACAAGATTGGGCTTTGGATCAAGGGCTGTAGTAACAGGCGATATAACGCAGATAGATTTGCCCAAGGGTAAGAAATCGGGATTGATTGATGCATATGAGGTGCTCGCCGAAGTAGGGGGGCTTGGATTCTGCTTTATGAAAGATACGGATGTAGTCAGGCATCCTCTCGTTCGGCGTATTATAAATGCATATGATCAGTTTGAATTAAAAAAGCCTATGGCTACGGAACAGGAAGGGAACGGGTAAGGCAATGGAAATCGACTTTAGCGATAGGAGAGTGCCCGGCAGGGCGATCGTAGATCTGATGAAGGAGGCAGGGGAAATTTGCATGGTTGAACAGGGACTTCCATCGGAACGAGTTTCAGTTTCCGTAACATTTGTGGGCGGAGAAGAGATCCGTGAGTTGAATCGCATGTATAGGTCAACTGATGAACTGACTGATGTGCTTTCTTTCCCACAGTATGAGAAAATTAATGAAATACCGAAACAAGGAGATATTCTGCTTGGTGATGTGGTCATCTGTACGGAACAGGCTTTACTTCAAGCGGACGATTATGGCCATTCGGCTGAACGGGAATTGGTTTATCTGTTTGTGCATAGTCTTTATCATCTTTTGGGCTATCGTCACAAAGATGATGCTGAAAAAGGTAAAATGCGTGGGCTTGAGGAAAAGGTAATGGAAAAACTGGGTTTGTCACGTCAGCTGAAGGGATGGTCAAACGGTGGAGGATAAATTAGAGATTTTAGATGATAAGCATTTGTTTCTGAAAGCAAAGGCCGTGCTCTCGAAGGCCTATGCACCTTTTTCAGGGTTTCATGTAGGAGCGGCGCTCCTTACGGGGTCCGGCGAGGTTTTTACAGGGGTCAATGTGGAAAACTCCTCCTATGGGGCCAGTATATGTGCAGAAAGAACAGCTTTCGTTAAAGCCATTTCAGAGGGACACAGAGAATTTCAGGCTATTGCAGTGGCAACAGATAAAGGGGAAGCCCTTCCCTGCGGCATTTGCCTCCAATTTATGTTTGAGTTTCAAAAAAATCTTCGTATAATTACCGGTGCAGATGAAAATCATCTGCATACTTTCTGCTTAAATGATTTATTGCCGAGGGGGTTTAAATTATAATGAAATCTGGATTTGTTGGAATTGTCGGCCTTCCGAATGTTGGAAAGTCCACATTGTTGAATGCGATTTTGGGCGAAAAGATTGCGATAACGTCGGATAAGCCCCAGACTACCCGCAACAGTTTGCGCGGCATTTACACCAGGCTAAAAGGAGACGGGCAAGACTTTCAATTGATATTTGTGGATACCCCCGGTGTACACAGGCCAAAAAATAAGCTGGGTAAATATATGATGGATATGGTTATTAAGACCTTAAACGAAGTGGATATTATCCTGTTCATAATAGATGATGCCGGTGGGTCGAATAATTATATTATGGAGCTATTAGAAAAGACTGAAACGCCGAAAATCCTCGTGATAAATAAGATAGATAAGATTCCCCCGGGGCGGTTTAAAACAATATATGAAGAGCATGATGCTAAAGGCAAGTTTATAAAAATAACAGGCATCTGTGCACTTTCACAGAAAAATGTTCCTGAATTGCTTGAATTTATCGGAGCTTTAGCCGAAGAAGGCCCTATGTATTTCCCGGAGGATATGCTGACAGACCATCCGGAGCGTTTTTTGGTAAGCGAGATTATACGCGAAAAAGCCCTTATGTATCTTGAAGAAGAGGTCCCCCACGGTATAGCTATTGAAATCGAAAGCTTTAAAGAAGATCATAATATTGTAAGAATAGGGGCAGTAATATATTGCGAAAAAAAATCTCACAAAGGTATTATTATCGGAAAAGAAGGCAGAAAACTTAAGGGCATAGGGAAAAGTGCAAGGGAAGAAATTGAAGGATTACTGGGGACAAAGGTTTTCTTGGAGCTATGGGTTAAAGTCAGAGAGGATTGGCGAAACAACCAGTTTGCAATATCTTCTTTTGGATACAATAAGGATTGAATAGCCCTATGTACGCAGATACTGAAGGTATAATGCTTAAGCAAATTAAAGCTACAGGCGGAAGAAGAATGCTTGTACTGTTTTCCAGACAATATGGAAAGATCAGCGCCGGAACCTCTTTAAATGAAAAGGGGAAAAGCAAATCGGCGCTGTCCCTTAGACCTTTTACGTACGGCAGATATGAAATAAACAAATCAGGAGACAACTATCATATTAATAAGGGTC
>CAYRNC010000012.1:0-33960 GCA_964425645.1 uncultured Oscillospiraceae bacterium
ATGTGACTGAGCTTTGATAAGCACCCATAAGTACGGCAACATCCTCTTTCAAAATCAGACGCTCAGCCTCAGACATTCCGGTCTTGGGATCTCCTTTACTGTCGGCATAGATCAGTTCAAATTTTGCGCCGCCCATGGAGCTCACACCGCCCGCTTCATTGATTTCATCGATTGCAAGATCAAGACCTTTTCTCGTATCTTCACCAATCGGAGCTACCGGACCTGAAAATGGCAGTATTACACCTATTTTTATCGTATCGGTTGCATCGCCGTTTGGCGCTGCGTTCTGATCACCGCCGCAGCCGGCAAAGACAGACACTACCATGCACAAGGTGCAAATTACAGCCAGCAGTTTAACTTTTTTCACTTTTTCTCCCCCCTATTTCTTGATACATCCTGTTTGATTGCCAGAAAATTTCGGATCATCTACATACAGTTTTCCGCCAAGCGAGTAGTTCTCCTTGCTCATCTCTCTTAAAATAATGGTGACGCAATCCTTAGGATAATTAAGCGATTCTGCAATCGCTTGCGTTACCTTGTCCGCAAGAACACGTTTTTCTTCTAAAGTTTTATTTCCAAATAACTCAATCTGGACGACGGGCATCTGTCTCACCTCCTATCGAGAACAAAGAAATTTATGCAAAGGCGCCAACTCTGGGCGGCAGCTTTGTAAGTACTTTATGGCCATCTTCCGTTACTGCCACAATCTGGGCAGTGCGAAGCCCCATCGCCTGCCCCCTCATATAAATGCCGGGTTCAACATCAATGACCATACCCGGTTTCAGTATAATGTCATCGGAACGAGC
Organism: uncultured Oscillospiraceae bacterium; assembly: GCA_964425645.1. Taxonomy (GTDB): domain Bacteria; phylum Bacillota; class Clostridia; order Peptostreptococcales; family Anaerovoracaceae; genus CAYRNC01. Next base: position 807 of record CAYRNC010000012.1, read on the forward strand.
TAAGAGGGGACGCTCAGTAATCGAAAGACCTACTCCATGTCCCACATAGCGTTGAATGGTATAATCAGTAAGGCCGGCTTTTTCCAACCGGGGCACAACAAGATCTTCGTATACCAGCTTCATAAATTCATTAACCGGACGGCCCGGCTCCATCAAACTGACAGCGCGCAAACATCCTTCCAGTTCGATCTCTGCAAGTTTTTTCTGCATATCATCAGGCTTCCCGCAAACGGTTGCCCTGTCAAGCCCTGCAGTATATCTTTGGTACACAGAAAATATAGAAAATGTGACCATGTCCCCATTTTTCACAACCCTTTGACCGGATTGAGGACTGGTAAGCGCCGCTTCCGTATTAGGTCCGCTTTGAACAAAAAGGCAGGTCGCATAGTCCTGGCCGTTTTCCATAAGGCGGTATTTAATCTCTAAAGAGAGTTCCCATTCGCGGATTCCTTCCTGCACCATATCCACAACCGGTCCGAGTGCGGCACCCTGCCGATCAAGACAACTTTCAATTACCGCAATCTCATTTTGACTTTTGATCAATTTAAGATCCAGCATCGCATCATCGCAATCAATCCATTCCACGCCGGGCAAAACGTTTACCATCTGTTTATACTGGAAAACAGGTATGCCGTCGATAACTACCCCAACCTTACCGTGATCGATTCCCTCTTCTTTCATAACCTCTACAATCAGACTCCATAAGTCGTTGTTTTTCCCTCTTACATCCGTAATGAAGCTTTGACTTTTTGCCATCGAAAGAAACCAATGATGGGCAAGTGCAACAGTAGGCTCAGTTCCAAGGCTCATCACGACCGCAGCATATTCCCCTCCACCGCCGAATCCGCCTGCCCAGGAAGGGATGTCTACTCCCACCAGGCTTATATTGGAAAGATATGCGATATTTTCAGGGGCTGATGCACAGGACAAAACAACTAGCCCTTTAAGGCCCCTTTCTTCCACAAATTCTAAGCATTTTTGATGTCTGCTTTCAAATTCCTCTTTTGGGATTTTCACATCGGCGAACGCTTTTACCATTTATAGTCCTCCTCCACTACTCTGAATAGTTTAATACTTATTTTTAGCTACGTATTTCTATATATGCACGTAACATGCCAAACTGCCTGACAAGCCGATCCATCCCGGCAGTGTTGATTTATAACGCTTTTTATTCTGCTTTGCATCGCGTCTGTTTGCTGTTACAGCAGCGACTAACAGGCGGTGTGACAATATGTCATACCCTTACACCGCCACTGACATTTTGTCACAGTGAAATATAAAGGAGCCTACAGGAACTGACAGCCCGGTAGACCGCAGGATGTAATTTCGTCTGATGGGAATTTTGTGATTACCTCACACCCGTCTTTTGTTACGACGACCTCCTCCTCTATCCTTGCACTTCCTGAGCCATCCTCCGACGGACACCATGTTTCTACGGCAAATGTCATACCCTCCTTTAATTCGAACGGATGATCTAAGGAGAACAATCTTGAGATCACGGGTTTAGCCCCAAACCTATGCCGTGGGCAAACTGCAAAAGGAACGCCTCTTCCTCGTCGTTAAATCCCAGTTCTGTCGCAGCAGGCCAGCACTTGGCAACATCAGCCGAAGTGTTGCCGGACTTGATCGCCTTTATAGAATCCTTAATCCATTTCGAAGCCTTTTCATAAGCTTTTCTTTGGTCTGCATTAGGCACGCCACAGGAAAATGTCCTGTAATAGCATGTTTTATAGCCGTTGTAGGTGTTGCCGATATCGAAATAGATCAGCTCTCCCGGCCTGACCATCCTGTTTGAAAATGTGTGGCTGTGAGGATTTCCTCTCGCTCCCGATATGCTGTTTACAAACTCAACCAGCTCTGCCCCCCAGCCGTATAGCTTATAGTTTGCAATTGCAACCAATTCATTCTCCATGATTCCCGGTCTTAAGGCTTTAGCCAGATCATAGTATGCAGCATCGACCATTGCGGCGGACTGCTTCAAAAGTTGTATCTCATCATCCGTTTTGATTATCCTGGCATCAAGCATGGCCTGCTGGCCGTCGGCAATCTCTACATCATGCTTTTCGAAAGCTCTGATAAGAGGAATATCCACGATGTCCATACCGACTTTGCCGTGAACATCATACTTCTTTAAATAGCTGACAATTTGCGATGCAACTTTTTCTACCATGCCTGCTTCAACCGGGATGGCCCCCCTCATCGATCCGACGGCAGGCATAATATGATCCCTGTCGAGCCAGTCAACCCTTTCCCGCTTTGAAGGAGCTGCAGGGTCAAATAAAAACGGCTGGTCAATTCCTTCAATCAAAATGCAATACCTGTTCATCTTGTTGCGATTCCATTCCCCTATATGGGTTCCGGTGATGTAGCGTATATTATCGAAGTCGTAACATACCAGCGCATTAAGTCCGTAGTTTTTCATACTTTCCTTAGCCCTTGCCAACCTATCTTCTCTCAGCCTGGCAAAATTAACATTTGTTTCAAAGTCCACTCCATTCATTCCTGATTTAGGCATATCCATCCCCCCTGATTAATACTGAAAAAACAAAACTCATCTTTGTAAAGGTGCAACAGGAACAGCCCCCGCTGCACCCCTGTCCTTTAATTAAGAATTTGTGATTTATTATTATAAATTAAGCAATTATTATGCCATGAAATACCGATTCAAACTGTCCGGACACGTCCCTGCTGTTTTTCGGTCAACTTATTCTTTGAATTTTACCAACCTTTTGCACAGAAGCGTTACCGAAAGACCGGTCAATAACCTTGCAGGGATTATCACCAAAGGATTGACGCCTATGGCCCAAAAAATCAGACTGATTTCGAATATGCCGTGAAAAGGCACAAGAAAACAAAGGGTAAGAAAAACATCTTTTTTAGAGAGATCATACCGTTCTTTTGCATCCAATATAGCGCCCGCTCCATAGGATATTCCCGCGAATATTCCGATGAGCATCGGTATAAGGGCATCCTTTGAAACTCCAAGAAAATCGGTTATAAACTTCGTTCGAAACGAAAGCCTTTCCAGCCACCTATATCTAACCATTATTTCAATTGCTACCATCAAAGGGACTATTATCAAAACAAGGCTTTTAATTATACCGAGGCTTCCGATTATGCTCTCCTTAAGGACGATTAAGATTGTTTCAAGCATAAAAAAACACCTCCCCGATCAAACCGAAGAGCATGCCCAGTATAACAGCGAATACCAATCTGTAAATTGCGAAAAAAGTTATGGAAAGATCGAGTTTCCTTATAATCGCCGATTCGATGAACAAAGAATGGGCTATTATGGTCATGATGGCGGCAACGGTAATCTCAAAGCCAAAAAGTCCTACTGCTTTGATAGCCGCAACAGCAGCGTATTCATCTAAAAACAGCCCTGTAATAAAAGGTACCGCCGCCTCTCCGGGCAGATGAAAAAGACCCATTACCGGCTCAAAAACCAAGGAAAGCCAACCCATAAAGGGAGTATGTTTTGCCACAGTAATGGCTATATATACAGGAACTATTATCCTTATAAGCATTAGGCTGTAGGAAAATCCCCTTTTGGCGCCTGTCTTCACAGCATCCAGTAACATGCAGATCCCCCGCTGCTTTATGATATACAAAAAAGTTCATAACCGGATGTAAAATATGATATCACAATGAATCCGCATCGGGCAAGCATCGGCATAAAACAGGCAAGGTCGATCCCGCTTCAGGCATGATAAGAATTTTCGCATCATCACCGAGTGCATGCAAGGCCGCATTTATCGCTTTTTCTATCGAAACAAAGGGAACTATACCGACTTTACGCATCAGATCAAATGGAAGATCCGATACCATGTATATTGTTGCCTTTTTAAGCACCATAGCTACGGCGGCAGCCTTATGTGCCCCAAGCCTAAAGTTAGCACTTATCTCCTCGATCATTTCATCGGCAGATTTTGTAATCATCCACTCTTCAAACGTCTTTTCACCAAATCCCTCGGCAGCCCGGGCACACCAGATCAGTATGCCCCCCTCTTTTACGGCGTGCTTTGCGTTGTCAAGACCTTTGTGAGCCTGATACATATTAATATCCTTCGGGAAACCGCCCGGTGAAAGTATGACAACATCTGCAGGCCTGCTTAAAGAAACCTTATACATATCATCTAATACCCCGACGCCTGCTCTGTGGGCCTTAACGGGATGTCCTGCAAAAGCCCTTACGATTCGCTTTTGCTCATCTAAAACCACATTCACTATAAAATCAATTGGAATAAAGTCGGCAATTTCCTCTATATCCTGTCTAACTGGGTTAGTGTCAATATTTCCCGCAAAAGCGCCCGCTTTAATCATGTTGGAATGATTAATCATGATAGCCTCGTGACTGGACACGCCCGGCATTACCGCTTTGCACCCGCCGGAATAACCGGCAAAATAGTGAAATTCAATGTTTCCCAAGCAAATTCTTCTATCCGCTTTAACCACGGGTTCAAAAATATCTGCAGGCGTACCGTTTTTACATATCCCAAGCCTTATACATCGATTTATATCGCTATCGATAACATTCACATTGCTTTTTGCCACTTCATCGCCCACCAGAGCCTTTTTTTCGTCCTCCGTGTGCTTTCTGTGACTTCCGAGAGCAAGCACCACCGTTATATCTTTTTCGCAGACACCGCCTTTTTTCAGTTCCTTTATTACAGAAGGAAGCACCCTGGAACTGGGCATTGGTCTGGTAATATCGCTTGTGATTACAACTACCTTTTCACCTGCAGATACTATTTCACGCAAAGGCCTGCTTTCGATAGGGTTTGCCAAAGCATGTCTGACTTCGCCTTCGTCGAAAACGTCAAATTCTATCGCGTTGGGAATCAGGGATCCCATGTAGTTTTTTTCCTTTATACAGAATCGTTTTATCGTTTTCCCGTATTTCAGCTCAAATTCCATAATCGTGCCTACCTTATCCCCGCTACACCGGAATTTACGGCAGCCCGGTAAACAGCATCAGCCACCGCCCTGCCGACGCGTTTGTCAAAAGGCGGCACTATTATATATTTTTCATTCAGCTCATCATCGTTTACCAATTCTGCAATAGCCTTGGCGGCGGCGAGCTTCATTTCGCTGTTGATATCAGCTGCACGCGCATCCAGAGCCCCGCGAAATATACCGGGGAAAGCCAGCACATTATTTATTTGGTTAGGATAGTCAGACCTCCCCGTTCCGATTATTCTTGCCCCGGCTTTTTCAGCTAAATGAGGCAATATTTCCGGATCGGGATTTGCCATAGGAAACACTATGGCATCTTCGGCCATCGATGCTACCATTTTTTCTGTAACTATATCTTTAGCCGATACTCCTATAAATACATCAGCATTTTTTAAGGCCTCTGACAGACTGCCCTTTCTCTTTTCATGATTCGTTTTCTCTGCAATTTCCCGATGGACCCAGTTGCTGTAATCCGTACCTCTGCACAATATTCCCCTGCTGCTTGATACGATGATGCTTTTAACACCTAAGGACAATAGCATTCTGACTATGGCGGATCCCGCAGCTCCGGCGCCGCTTACAGCCACTGTAATATTATCCCACCTTTTACCTACTATTTTCAAAGCATTTTGCAAGGCCGCAGTCACAACCACCGCTGTTCCGTGCTGATCATCATGAAAGACAGGAATGGACAGCTCTTTTCTCAGTCTTCTTTCTATCTCTACGCATCTTGGCGAGGATATATCCTCCAAATTGATGCCCCCGAACACCGGTTCTACCATCTTGACTGTATGTACTATATCCTCCACGCTTTTTGAGGCAACGCATATAGGAAATGCATCTACGCCTGCAAATTCCTTAAACAGGACAGCTTTACCCTCCATGACCGGAAGTCCGGCTTCCGGACCGATATCTCCTAAGCCGAGCACGGCCGATCCGTCTGTGACTATAGCGACAAGATTACCCTTTGAAGTATATCTGTATACAGCATCCTTATCGTTATGAATAACGCGGCAGGGTTCAGCTACCCCCGGCGTATATGCAGTAGACAGATCATAGCTGCTTTTCACCGATACCCTGCTTTTTATTTCTATCTTGCCTTTCCACCTTTCGTGTAGTTCCAGCGCTTCTTCCTGTATCCCCATCATTTACCCTCCTCTCATAACAGCTGCATTAATAAAAAGAGCCGCAACCAGATAGTCGGCGGCGGCTTCCTCATTAACTGTATTTTTCAAAAGTCTGCACACTTAGGCGTGCGTGGAAACGACATAACATCTCTGATGTTTCCCATGCCCGTGATATACATAAGTATCCTTTCAAAACCCAAACCGAAACCTGAATGTACAACCCCTCCATATCTTCTAAGGTCAAGATACCACCAATAGTCTTTCTCATCCAGGCTCATTTCGCGTATCCGTGAAAGGAGCACATCGTACCTCTCTTCTCTTTGACTTCCCCCGATAATCTCCCCTACCTGCGGAACGAGCAGATCCATTGCCGCCACAGTCCGACCATCATCATTCAAACGCATATAAAAGGCCTTTATATCCTTGGGGTAATCAGTTACAAATACCGGCTTTCCAAACACTTCTTCCGTAATGTAACGCTCGTGTTCCGTTTGAAGGTCGATACCCCACCTGACCGGATAATTAAAATCCCTGCCGGCTTTTTCCAGCAAATCGATTGCTTCAGTATAAGTGATTCTCGCAAAATCGGAATCCACTATATTTTTCAGGCGCGCAAGCAGATCCTTATCGAAATGTTCGTTAAAGAACTCCATCTCCTTATGTGCTTCTTTCATTACGTAATTTATTATATATTTCATCATGGCTTCGGCCATATCCATATTGTCTGAAAGATCTGCAAAAGCAACCTCCGGTTCTATCATCCAAAACTCCGATGCATGCCTTGCGGTGTTGGAATTTTCGGCTCTGAAAGTCGGTCCAAAAGTATAAATTTTACGAAATGCCAGCGCGTAGGCTTCCCCTTCCAGTTGACCGCTCACAGTCAGCTTTGTCTCTTTACCGAAAAAATCCTGACTGTAATCCACGTCTCCGTTTTCTTTTCTTGGAGGATTGTTAATATCCAATGCGGTAACCTGAAACATCTGACCTGCCCCTTCACAGTCGCTGCCGGTTATAATTGGCGTATTAACGTAAACGTAGCCGTTATCCTGAAAGAAACGATGAACCGCATAGGCAGCTAACGACCTGACCCTGAAAACAGCAAAAAATGTATTGCTCCTGGGCCTTAAATGCGCAATTTCACGAAGGAACTCCATGCTGTGCCTTTTCTTTTGAAGAGGATAATCAAGATCAGACGCGGCCTCAAGGACCATTTTTTTAGCATTAATTTCAAAGGGTTGCTTAGATTCCGGTGTAAGGATCAGTGTCCCCTCAACTGTCAAAGCTGAAGAGATCCCGTATTTAGATATTTGATTATAGCAGGACATGCTGTCCTTTTCATAAACCACCTGAACGGATTTGAAAAAGCTCCCGTCATTCAGTTCTATAAACCCGATTTTATTGGAACTTCGGTTGGACCTGATCCATCCGCTGATTCGCACATCGTTATTTGCATAATCCTCGGGGTTTTTAAATATTTGTTTCAACGACACATATTTCATTTTAAACCTTTCCGGCCGATAATTGACGTCATTTGTGCGCTAAGAAGCGTGCAAAACTGTGGATTCTGTGCAGTATTTAAAGGGGTTTCATAGTTGGAAACAGTATTATATCCCTAATGGACGCCGCATTTGTCAACAGCATGATTATCCTGTCAATACCGATTCCCAATCCCCCCGTCGGGGGCAGACCCACCTCCAAAGCATTTACATAATCTTCATCCATCGGATGGGCTTCATCATCACCCTTATCCAATTGACCCTGCTGCTCTTTAAAACGTTCATACTGATCAATGGGATCGTTTAACTCCGAGAACGCGTTTGCCACTTCCCATGTGTTAATAAAGGCTTCAAAGCGGCGTGTAATTCTCGGGTCTTTTGCATCACGCTTGGCAAGGGGGGATATTTCCACGGGATGACCGGTGATAAAAACGGGTCCGTCCAAATACGATTCGCAATATTCCTCAAACAGTTCGGCGATTATATGGCCCCTCGTGAGCTTGTCCGCATCCTCAATATTATGCTTTTTTGCAATCTTTCGCGCTTCTTCATCTGTTTTAATCAAAGAGAAGTCTTCTCCTACCCAGGTCTTTACTGCATCCTGCATGGTTATTCGCTCCCACGGCGGCGTCAGATCAAAGGTTTTTCCTTGGTATTCTATCACCATGGACCCCAAGACATTCTTTGCCACGGTTGCCACTACAGTTTCGGTAATATCCATCATATCCTCCATATTTCCATATGCCTGATACAATTCCATGGACGTAAATTCAGGATTATGATTTTTATCCATGCCCTCATTCCTAAACATCTTACCCATTTCATAGACGCGGTCAAGACCCCCGACAATCAGGCGCTTAAGATACAGTTCATTGGATATGCGGAGCTTTAATTCTATGTCCAGGGTATTATGATGGGTGCTGAAAGGCCTGGCATTGGCCCCCCCTGCGATGGTGGTCAGTATGGGGGTGTCCACCTCAAGAAAACCTCTGCCCTCTAGATAATTTCTTATCTCCTTAATTATTTTGGAGCGAAGAATGAAAGTGTTTTTTACCTCCGGGTTAACGATAAGATCTATATATCTTTGGCGGTAACGGATATCCATGTCCTTAAGGCCGCTCCACTTGTCCGGAAGAGGATGAAGGGATTTAGAGAGCAATACGACTTCCTCCGCCTTGACAGAAATCTCTCCATGCTTTGTACGGAACACCTGTCCTGAAATCCCTAAAAGATCCCCGATATCGTAGGACAGAAATATTTCATACTCCGTTTGAGAAATTGAATCCGAACGAACATAAGCCTGTATTCTGCCTTGTTTATCTAGCACATCTATAAATGAGGCCTTACCCATACGGCGTTTTGCCATTATTCTACCCGCTATAGAGACCTTACGGCCGTCCATTTCATCAAAGCGATCTTTAATATCCTCGCTGTGATGGGTAACATCCCAAGTTTCAATCAGATAGGGGTTTCTTCCCATCTCCTGAAGCTTGGACAGCTTCTCTCGCCGAATCTGCTTTTGCTCGTTCAGATCCGACTCCTGTTCCTCGTCACGTATCACCCTATGCTCATCCGACATGTTTATCCTTCCTTCCGCTACCGATAAATCTCTAAAATCTCATAACGAATAGTGCCATCCGGTACATTTACCTCAGCAATGTCTCCGACCTTTTTTCCCAAAAGCTGCTTACCCACTTCCGATTCATTGGATATTTTTCCTTCAAAGGGATCGGCCTCCGTTGAGCCGACGATCCAAAACTCAATTACCTCTTCATTTGCCATTTCCTTAATTTTAACCTTGAGGCCTACATTGACTGTATCGCTTGGGATATCATTATTGTCCAGTATCTTGGCATTGCGAAGCATATTTTCCAACTTCATGATTCGATCTTCCAATTCAGCCTGCTCATTCTTTGCTGAATCATACTCTGAATTCTCTGAAATATCTCCATAGGAGATAGCCTCTTTAATCCGCTCTGCTACTTCCTTCCGTTTCACTGTTACCAGCTCATCGTATTCAGCGACGATATTGTCATAGCCTTCTTGCGTAAGTAAAATGACTTCGGACATTGCTGTTTATCCTCCACTTCCACCAAAGGAGACAACTGCGTTGCCCCCTCTTTTCTTCTTATTTCTGCTGGTTAATTATATGTCATTTCCATATCTATATGCACGGTATTGTACTATAGGGGCCTTTGAAAGTCAAGAAAAACACAGGTCTAAAGCCTCCCAATTGCATTCAAAAAAGTTCGCATTTCGGCGACGGTCGATATGGAATTAATCCGGGATCGCATTTTCGCCGCACCCGGTAATCCTTTCAGGTACCAGGCTATATGCTTCCTCATTTCCAGCAGGGCCCGGAAATCTCCTTTAATATCGATCATCATAAGAAATTGATTTTCAATTACCGTAACCTTTTCTTTCATTGAAGGACAGTCAGGAAGCTGCATGCCCCGATAAAGAGCAAGGGCATCGCGAAAGATCCAAGGGTTGCCCAAAGCTCCTCGGGCAATCATGACAAAATCGCAGTCGGTTTCATCGAGCATTCGATTCGCATCTTCTGCTGAATAAATATCGCCGCTTCCTATGACCGGAATTCCCACTCTTTTTTTTACTTCCGCTATTGTCTGCCAGTCTGCCTTACCGCTGTAAAGTTGATCCCCGGTTCGGCCGTGAACAGCTATCGCGGATGCTCCGGCCTCCTCCATCATGCATGCAAAATCGCTAACATTGATACTGTGCTTATCCCATCCGATACGACATTTAACAGTGACAGGCTTCGGTTCACGTTCTTTTTTCAATGCACTTTTTTTTTCCGCACAAACCATCGCTTTTATGATTTGAACGGACAGCTTCGGGTTTTTCATCAGGGCGGCTCCCTCGCCGTTTTTTACTACTTTCGGTACGGGACAACCCATGTTTACATCAAAGCCCGCATTTTCACAGTCTTCCAACACCCTTACCGCCTCTGCCATGATATCGGGGCATGATCCGAACACCTGATATATGAGAGGCATCTCGCAAGGAACAAAAAAAAGGAGGGATTTCGTTCCCTCACTGTTATAATAAAGGCCTTTGGCGCTTATCATTTCAGAATATACCAAAGCCGCCCCCTGTTCCTTACATTGCCTTCGAAAGGGACTGTCGGTAATGCCTGCCAAGGGAGCTAACAGAAACGGATTTTTCATTCTGATATTGCCTATATTAAAATTGCCTTTCATGCTGTCCTTTCTGTTTCGCTTTATGCTATGGGGACGGATCCCGTCACAATTACTAAAAATTTATGCAGCAGAAGCCATCCCCATTGCATCAGTAACCTGCAAACATCGACAGAAGCACACCGGCCGCCACGGCGGAACCGATAACCCCCGCCACATTTGGTCCCATAGCGTGCATGAGCAGGAAGTTGCTGGGCAGTGCCTCCTGGCCGACTTTTTGCGAAACCCGTGCCGCCATCGGAACCGCAGACACACCTGCAGAGCCGATGAGAGGGTTAATCTTTCCGCCTGACAATACATTCATGAGTTTACCCAGCAGGACGCCTCCCGCCGATCCGATCATGAAGGCAAGTATGCCTAAAATCAGTATCTGGATAGTATCAAGCACAAGGAAAGTCGGTCCTACCGCAGACGCTCCCACAGATAAGCCCAGCACTATGGTTACGGTATTAACCAAAGCATTGGCTGATGTGTCGGATAACCTGAGCGTTTTGCCCGTTTCCTTAAACAGATTGCCTAACATAAGCATCCCTATTAAAGGAGCTGCCGGAGGTAAAATTAAAACCACAAGCACAGTGACCATAATTGGAAATATGATCTTTTCCCTTTGACTGACCGGCCTGAGCTGTTCCATTTTAATCATGCGCTCTTTTTTAGTTGTAAGCGCTTTCATAATGGGGGGCTGTATTACGGGTACAAGCGCCATGTATGAATAAGCCGATACAGCAATGGCACCCAGCAGATGCGGGGCTAATTTCGTAGTAAGAAATATTGCCGTCGGTCCGTCCGCTCCGCCTATTATTCCGATGGATGCAGCCTCCTGCGCATTAAAGTTGGCGAACAGAATAGCCCCTAAAAAGCTGGTGAAAATCCCCAGCTGAGCCGCAGCTCCCAAAAGCAACGACCTCGGATTTGCAATGAGAGGACCGAAGTCCGTCATAGCACCTACGCCGAGAAAAATCAACGGCGGCAGTACACCCAGCTTGTTCAGCTGATAAAAAAGATTAAACAGTCCCCCCTGGTCGAACATACCCGACAAGGGAAGGTTTGACAACAGCATTCCAAATGCAATAGGTACCAATAAGAGGGGCTCAAACCCCCGGTTTATAGCAAGATACAGGAAAAATAAGGCCACAAGCACCATTATCCCGCTTTTATAATCCATATTCAGAATGCCGGTAGAATATAGAAATTTAACTATTGTTTCAAGAATCATTCTTGTTATCCTCCTTATTTTGACTATAGGAGGTTATTTCAGGGTAAGCAATAAATCACCTGCATTAACCGAAGCACCCTTGATAACCTGAACCCCATCAACTGTTCCCGCCTGAGGAGCCATTATCTCGTTCTCCATCTTCATAGCCTCTAAAATGAACAATACATCTCCCTCTGAAACGGCTTGTCCATCTTTAACCTGAACATCCAATATGGTTCCGGGCATAGGGCTTTCGACTCTAAACGCTCCGGAAGAAGTTGCCGCGGGAGCCTTTGCAGGAGCAGGCGCCGGAGCAGCCGCAGGTGCGGGTACAGGAGCCGGGGCAGGTGCAGGTACAGAAACAGCAGCAGGTATGGGTGCAGCGGCTCCTGCCTCTTCCACTTCAACCTGATAGGTTACTCCGTTTACTGTAATGTTATATTTTTTCATTTCATCGATCTCCTTTGCTTAATAAATTGACAGCCTAAAACCTTCTGCTTTCTATGCTGTCCGCAGTGCCGGCGTTACCCCACGCAGGCCTGTCACCGGCTATGCGGCTGATCTTTTTTATTCTTAAATTACTGATGGATTCAGAACCCTCGCTTGCTGCTATTGCCCCTATCAGGACAGCGATCAAATCTAATCCCCGGTCAGCAGCCACAGTTTCGGCTACAGGCGAAGGCGACGATACCGCTTTTAAATCTGCAGTGTCGTGTTCACTTTTTGAAGCAACCGATTTATCCACCCTTTGGAGTATGCGTGACATAAGGGATATGACGCCCCAAATAAGAACGAGCATGATAAATGTAGTGCCGATACCCATTAAAGTAGTGACAAGGCCCCCCTCCAGTTTTTCAACAGAGGTCAGTTCAGCAAACAGTACCGGATCTGCGAATCGATCCATTAAACCCAAATCTTTTTGCATTTCATACACTCCTTACAGTGGGATATTACCGTGCTTTTTAGCCGGCAGCGATTCCCTTTTTGAAGCCAGCATATCAAAGGCGCTGATTGCTCTTTGCCTAGCTGCAGCCGGTTCGATCACATCATCGACGTAGCCCAGCTCTGCCGCCCTGTACGGATTTGAAAATTTCTCCTCATATTCGACAATTTTCTCCTGACGCTTAGCAGCGGGATCTGCCGCCTCCTCTATTTCTTTCTTAAACACTATATTTGCAGCACCCTCGGCACCCATGACGGCTATTTGCGCACTGGGCCAAGCCAAAACCATATCGGCACCCAGTTCCTTATTGCACATTCCTATGTATGCGCCTCCATAAGCCTTTCTCGTTATCATGGTAACTTTAGGTACGGTAGCTTCGCAATATGCATATAATAATTTCGCCCCGTGGCGGATTATGCCCCCATACTCTTGATCTGTTCCGGGCAGAAAACCGGGGACATCGACAATGGTAAGAAGCGGAATGTTGAATGCATCGCACCTTCTTACAAATCTTGCCGCTTTATCCGAAGCGTTAATATCAAGACATCCGGCCAAAACCTTAGGTTGACTTGCAACTACCCCTATGGTCTGCCCATCTAAGCGAATATAGCAGGTAACAATATTCTTTGCATAATGGGGCATAACATCATAGATAGTTTCATTATCAGCCATCCTTCTGATAATTTCATATATATCATACGCCTTGTTAGGGTTGTCCGGAATTATTTCGTTAAATTCGGGAATCATCCGATTCGGATCGTCGTCAGACGCATAAACCGGTGCCGTCTCCATATTGTTGGAAGGCAGATAGGAAAGCAGATCCCTTACCATGGCAAGAGTTTCATTGTCATCCTTTCCTATGAAGTGTGCCACACCGCTTATGGTGTTGTGGGTCATGGCCCCTCCTAGCTTTTCCGATGAAATATCTTCCCCTGTTACAGTTTTAATTACCTGAGGCCCGGTAATAAACATCTGACTTGTTTTATCCACCATGTATACAAAGTCCATGATGGCCGGAGAATAAACCGCCCCGCCTGCGCAGGGTCCCATAATCACCGATATCTGGGGAATTACGCCCGACGAAATGGTGTTATTGTAAAATATCTTGCCAAACCCCGAAAGGGAAGCAACCCCTTCCTGAATTCTAGCCCCGCCGGAATCATTCAGTCCTACTATAGGAGCCCCCATTTTCAGAGCCATTTCCTGGACTTTTACAATCTTCTCAGCGTGATATTCACCGAGGGAGCCTCCCAATACTGTAAAGTCCTGTGCGAAGGCGAAAACCAACCTATCGTCCACAGTCCCATACCCCGTAACTACACCATCCCCGGGTGCTACGGTTTTCGCCATATCGAAATTAGTACTCCTGTGAGATACAAACGTATCAATTTCGACGAAACTGTCCTGATCAAACAACAAAGTCAGTCTCTCTCTTGCGGTCAGTTTTCCTTTTGCATGCTGTTGATCGATACGCTTTTGCCCTCCGCCCTGCAAAAGGGCCTCCTTCTTTAGGCGGAGATCTTCAATTTTGTTCATGCAATACTTCCTCCTATTCCTTATATATGCTCAGCCGGTAATTCCGTATATACCAAACGCGGCACCTTTTTCGGAACCCAACGGCTTTACTATATACCACTTTATTATTGAATACAATAGGCTTAACTATGTATACAGGCCTGTATACACAAACAGACTTTACCCATTATTCTTCGTCATCCGAACCCTCATCTTCATCCCATTCATCGTCATCATCCGAATCAAAAGGAGTCTCTTCATCCAGTGCAGCGATTTCCGCCAAATGCTCCGCAGCCTCTTTTGCATTGACCTCTTCGATGTTTCTTTCCTGAATTTTAGTCTCCTCTATAAGCTGTCCAGCCGTCTTTTCACCGTTGAAAAGGGCATTAAACTGGCATGCATCCAGGGTTTCCAGTTCTAAAAGGACACCGGCTATAAGGTGAAGCTTATCTATGTTCTCGGCCAGCAGTCTTTCCGCTCTGTCAAAACCGTTTTCGATAATAGTTCTTATCTCCTCATCTATTTCTTTGGCCATTTCCTCAGAATAGTTCTTTCTCGTTGAGAAATCCTTTCCCAGAAACACCTCGTCCGAAGAGCTGTAATTTACAGGCCCCAGTCTTTCGCTCATGCCGTACTTTGTAACCATTGTTCTGGCTATTTCCGTCGCCCGCTCTATATCGTTGCTGGCTCCGCTGCTTACATCGTTTAATGCCAATTTTTCAGCCACGCGACCCCCGAGCAGATGGGTGATCTTCTCTTCCATTTCCACCTTGGTCGCATAATATTTATCCTCTTTTGGGAGTATCATTGTAAATCCGCCCGCAAGACCCCTGGGTATTATAGTTACCTGATGAACGGGATCTGTATTGGGAAGAAGAGTCGCTACCAGGGCATGACCCGATTCATGATAGGCTGTCAGCTTCTTTTCCTCGTCGCTTATCACCCGGCTTTTCTTCTCGGGCCCGGCTATCACCTTCGTTATCGCTTCCTCGATTTCATCCATGCGGATCAATTTCCCATTGCGCCTTGCAGTAAGCAGGGCTGCCTCATTGAGCATGTTCTCTATATCCGCAGGTGTAAAACCCGGAGTCCTCCTTGCAAGCACTTTAGGCTCCACACCGGGACCTAAGGGCTTATTGCGTGAATGAATATGGAATATGGATTCCCTGCCTTTAATATCAGGAATTCCTATGATCACCTGTCTGTCAAATCTTCCGGGGCGCAGCAGGGCAGGATCTAAAATGTCCGGACGATTGGTGGCAGCCAAAATTATTATCCCGCTGTTATCACCGAAGCCGTCCATCTCCACAAGAAGCTGATTGAGAGTCTGCTCTCTTTCATCATGTCCTCCCCCGAGACCGGCTCCGCGTTTTCTTCCGACCGCATCGATCTCATCTATGAAAACAATACAGGGGGTATTTTTCTTCGCCTGCTCAAACAGATCTCTGACTCTGGAGGCGCCTACACCCACGAACATCTCAACAAAATCCGATCCGCTTATGCTGAAAAAGGGGACACCCGCCTCACCGGCAGTGGCCTTGGATATATATGTTTTTCCCGTCCCCGGGGGGCCTACCAGCAATATTCCTTTGGGTATTCGTGCACCGAGATTGTGATACTTTTTCGGATACTTTAAAAAGTCAACTATTTCGGCCAGCTCTTCCTTTTCCTCCTCAAGACCGGCCACATCCGAGAAAGTAACCTTTTTTAAATCGTTTTCCCGGTGAAGCCTCGCCCGGCTTTTACCAAAGGACATTACACCCTTTCCGCCTCCTTGGCCCTGTTGCATTATTACGAACCAAAAAAGGACGAAGATCAGTATCATAACAACTGTAGGCAAAAGGGATAGGATCCAAGACGAACTCGACGGTTTGCGGCTTTTTAAAACAAGACTGCCCTCTTCAATTTGGGGGAATATATGTTTTTCGCTTAAAAGCATCAGATCTATAGAGCTGGACGCATAGGCGGAAACCTTTTCTCCGGACCTCAGGGTACCAAGCAGGTTAGTGTCAATTATGGTAAGCTCTTTTACCTGTCTGTTCTGCACATACTTTACAAACTCTGAAAACTCTACAGGGGTCACTCGCTGAGCCTTATTCTCCTGAAACACCCAGGCTGCACCCAATACTAAAGCGAAAATCAATAAATATATACCTAAGTTTTTCGCGGCTCTATTCAACGATACGGTTCCTCCTTATTCTTGCTCCTTTATTTACATCAAAATATATTAACATTAATAGCGGATGTATTCAAGGCTAACAGCATCACGATCGCTAATTTTAATCTTGTAGCGGTCGTTTATGCGATACCCCACCACCCAGAGAACTTCCCGGCCGAAGCAGAGAAGGGGGGTGCTGTCCCTTTTCTCCAAAGGAATTTTTTCATCCACGAAAAAATCCTGTAATTTTTTTGTGCCTTTCATTCCTAAAGGCGTTAAATAATCGCCTGTATTCCTGGTCCGCAGCTGTAAATGGGAAAAAAGTTCCCTGTCAAATTCAAGGTACGCGTGAAAAGGATCCTTTGAAAAGAATCCCTGCCTCAGCAGCTCACATTCTTTCGTGTTCGCCTTTATGATTTTGACCCGCAGGGCTGCATTTAATTCAGGCAGTTCGATCAGCCCCGGAAAATTAACAGCATAGGAAAAATACATCCTTTGATGCTTTGCCTGCCCCGCCCGAGTTTCAAAGCAAAACCGAGCCTTGTCTTGGGTAATGAAAAGGCAATAGCCTCTCGGAAAATCAAGTCTGCCGCCCGGTCTGCCATCCCTTATCAGCGCATCTGCCTGTTGCAGATGGACAAAAGAGATATCCTGCAAAAGCCCCATATCCTTGAAGACTCCGGCTATCACTCTCTTGCCTACCGAAGGATGAAGCAGACGAAAGCCCCTGCGATCCAGAAAACGATCTTCATTCGGATCATTTTCTTTTCGGGACATCAATAGAGACTGTAAAGCCTCTTCCACCCGGATATTAAAATACTCCCTGTCCTCCGACGCAATGCTTCCAAGCCTGCACAGGGAATCGATTATGCCAGGATTATAGCTGCAGAGAAGGGGGATCAATTCAAGCCTTACTCTGTTTCTTGCATACATAGGAATCAAGTTTGTGAGATCGGTTCTTGTCGCCAGATCATTCTTTTCGCAGTATGCTTCTATATCCGTTCTTTTAACATCCAGCAACGGGCGAATAATGATTCCGTCTCTGATGTATTCAATGCCTGCCAATCCCTCGGTTCCCGTTCCCCGGATCAGCCTCAAAAGGATGGTTTCCGCCTGATCGTTGCGATTCTGAGCAACAGCGATCAAAACCCGACGTCCGCGGGTCATGATGCTGTCCCTTACCTGATGAAAGGCCTCGTAGCGAAGGAACCGCCCCATTTCCTCCTCTGAAATTCCTTCCTTTTCGGCCATAGCGGGCACATCGAAATGAAAAACCGTACATGGAATGTTCAGTTTCCTGCAATAATCTACTGTAAAGGCTTGATCCAAATCCGCTTCTTTACCCCGTATCCCGTGATTCACATGGACTCCGTGGAGCGTCAAATCCCATTTATCTTTCAGGCAGTGAAGGGCGTGAAGCAGGCAGACAGAATCAGGACCGCCCGAAATGCCCAAGACGATATGGTCTCCTTTTGTGAAAAGGGATTGTTTTATTGTTGTTTCCTCGATTTTTTCAATCACCATGGGCATATTATACCATGTTTTATTGTTTGTGACACCGGTAGCATGTATAATATTCATCATGGATGAAAGCGTTGCATTTATTAAAGGAGGCTAGTAATGGAACGAACGGAATTAGCGGAACTATTGTTTCCGCATATAGATAGACTGCCAAAGGATTATGAAAAAATCTACCCTGCCCGCATGCTTCCAAAAGGTGCCAAAGTGACCCGCCTGGGGCCGAGTCCTACAGGCTTTATTCACCTGGGCAATCTGTATGTGGCCTTGGCTAACGAAAGGCTTGCACATCAAAGCGAAGGTCTTTTCTTTCTGCGCATAGAGGATACGGATGAAAAAAGAGAGATCAAAGGAGCTGTTGAAACATTGATTTCATCTTTGGACTATTTTGGAATCCACTTTGATGAGGGAGCGGATATTCATAATGAAACAGGAAGCTACGGACCCTATTATCAAAGCAAACGGGCTCAAATTTATCAATGCTTTGTGAAAGATTTAATCAGTAAAGGTTTGGCCTATCCTTGCTTTTGCACCGAAGAGGATCTTGTAAAAAACCGGACGCAACAGGAGCTTTCCCGGGAAAATCCGGGATAT
Organism: uncultured Oscillospiraceae bacterium; assembly: GCA_964425645.1. Lineage (GTDB taxonomy): Bacteria > Bacillota > Clostridia > Peptostreptococcales > Anaerovoracaceae > CAYRNC01. Next base: position 19,527 of record CAYRNC010000012.1, read on the forward strand.
TACGGGACTTGGGCGCATTGCAGAGGGCTTACGCTTGATGAAATTAAAAGCAGGCTTTCGACGGGTAAATCCTTTGTCATACGCTTTCGCGCCCACGGAGACCCAGAAAAGAGTTTTGATATAAACGACGGAATTCGCGGCAAACTGACCATGCCGGAAAATTATCAAGACATAATAATACTAAAGAGAAACGGCATACCCACATATCATTTTGCACATGTTGTTGACGATCACCTGATGCGCACCACTCATGTGGTAAGAGGGGAAGAATGGTTATCTTCGCTGCCTGTACATGTGGCCTTGTTTGATGCGCTGAACTGGTCTTTGCCTGTCTACTGCCATACCACAGTATTGATGAAAATGGATGGCAATATTAAAAGAAAGCTTTCAAAGAGAAACGACCCCGAACTATCCCTTAACTATTACAGAGCCCAAGGATATCACCCCCTGGCTATCAGGGAATACCTAATGACCGTCTTGAATTCCGATTACGAGGAATGGAGATTGGCAAACCCTGACGAACCCTTGGAAAAATTCGCATTCAGCACGGATACAATGAGCAGTTCGGGAACCCTGTTTGATCTGTATAAGTTAAACGATATAAGCAAAGAGGTCATGTCACGATTAAGCGACGAAGAAATCTATGATTTTCTGTTGACGTGGGTATCTCAATACAGAAAAGACCTCCTTGCTTTATTCAGGGAGCAGAGAACCCCGCTTCTCAGAATCCTTGCTATGGACAGACACGGAGATAAACCGAGAAAAGATCTCGCATACGGTATCCAAATTTTCGATCATATAAGTTATTTTTTCGACGATCATTTCCGGATTAGGGATGAATATCCCGATTCTGTAAATGAAAACGATCTCATCCCCATACTTCAAGGCTATCTGAATATATATGATCACGAGGATGATAGAACAACCTGGTTTGAACGCATTAGAAAACTGGCAGTTTCACTTGGATATGCGGCCAAACCGAGGGATTACAAAAAAAACCCCGAGTCGTTTAAAGGACATGTCGGGGATGTAAGTACCGTCATCCGCATAGCTTTAATGGGTAGATCCTCATCACCGGACCTTTGGGAAATACAAAGCATCATCGGTAAAGACAGAACAATAAAAAGGTTGAAAGATGCCGTTGAAAAGCTGCTTGGTTCCGACCGCTGAGATGACACTGCAAATAATGTCCCCACGATTCACAAATCCGGATACAGCTGAATATCCTATACTAAACATAAATCTATTGTATAGGAGCAGGTGATAAATTATGTCGAACAGATGTGGAGTTTTTGGCGGGGAGGGAATCGATACCAGCTTGCTGTTCTTCTTCCTCTTGTTGGTAATCATTTTCTGCAACTGCTGGAGCAACGAGTGCTGAAAACACATAGGGACCCGCGTATTCAGGTACGCGGGTCAAACATTTTGGAAGTTCCAACTGCTCATATAAAGCTTCTGCTTTTTTGTGGCTTCATCTATTTTTAAACCCCAGGCGGAAAGCAGCCGCCTCGCCACCTTATCATCGATCTCGTCCGATACATCGATCAGTCGGTTTTTCATCCGCCCCCGATTTTCCTTAATGTAGAGCGCAGAAAGACATTGCACTGCAAAGCTCATATCCATTACTTCTGCAGGATGCCCGTCCGCCGCCGCTATATTTACAAGCCTGCCCTCTCCGATTACAGATATCCATTTTCCGTTCGGGAGCAGATAGCCTGTCACGTTCTTGCGCATCTCCTTTTTCTGCAAAGCCTCTTTCTCCAAAGAAGACATGTCCACCTCTACATTAAAATGCCCTGCATTGGCGAGGATTGCCATTTCCTTCATGCACAGCATATGCTCAACGGTAATCACCGCTGCATTTCCCGTTGCCGAAACAAAAATATCACCTAAGGGGGCGGCCTCTTTCATAGGCATTACCAGAAATCCGTCAAGGACGGCCTCGATAGCCGACACAGGATCTATCTCAGTTACTATCACCCTCGCCCCCAAGGCCTTTGCCCTCATGGCAATTCCTTTCGAACACCAGCCATAGCCCGCAACCACAACCTGTTTCCCCGCGATTAAAAGGTTGGTGTTTCTCATTATGCTGTCCCAGACGGACTGTCCCGTCCCGTAGCGGTTATCGAAAAGATATTTGCATCTGGCATCATTAACCGCCAGCATCGGGAAAGAAAGGACCCCTTCTTTTTCCATGGCTTTTAAACGTTTGATGCCGGTAGTTGTTTCTTCGCAGCCGCCCCATGCCTCCATACCCAGGTCATTGCGACTGTCATGAATCAAGGCGACGAGATCGGCGCCGTCATCGATAATTATATTCGGCCTGTGATCCAATGCCATTTCCATATGACACCGGTATTCCTCCTTTGTGGCATTGTGAAAGGCATATACCTTCACCCCTGCTTCCGCCAGGGCTGCCGCCACATCGTCTTGTGTAGAAAGCACATTGCTACCGGTAGCACATACCTCGGCTCCTCCAGCAGCCAATACTTCGCACAGGTATGCCGTTTTAGCCTCCATATGAATGGAAAGGGTTATTTTAACACCTTCAAAGGGCCTGCCTTGCTTGAATTCTTCCAAAAACCCTCCCAAAAGGGGCATATGCATCTTAACCCATTCTATTTTCTGCCTTCCTAAAGGAGCCAGACTAATGTCCCTGACCTCATACGACATAATCAACCTTCCTTTTCAATCGCCGCGGTGAGTAATCTGTCTGCACCGTATATGAGAAGTTCAGCCAGCTCCAGATCCTGTATCCAGGAATAAGGGATTTCCAGGCTTCCCAAATATCCCCCCAGTATGTAGCCGCAGATCGCCGCGCTTCCGTTGCTGTTGCCGTCCTGATTTACAGCGGTGCGGATCCCTTCTTCAAAGTTAAAAGGATGCTTGAGAGCGCAGTACAGACCCATTGCCAGGGCCTCCTCACCCACCCATCCCTCACCCATTGACGCGAGAGCTCTAACAGGGTCCTCATCGCTTTTAGCAAGTAGGATGGCTTTTTTTAACGCGTCATAGGAATTGCCGCTGTTTTTCCGCCTTTTCAGCATCGACATCGCCTCCATGACGGCTTCTTCTGGATTGGCGCCCTGAAAAATTAATGCCATAAGGCAAGCAAAAGTCCCTGCGGTCAAAAAACCATCTGAATGACCATGGGTCAAGGCACCTGCCTCGCAGCCTATATCAAAAGCCTTTTTCGGATCTTGAAAAAAATACATTCCTATGGGTGCGGAACGGACTACGGCTCCATACCCTTTGCTGTTGTTTATCCTGTTTCTCAAAGTGCCGTATTTTCCTTTGATGCTTCCTGCCAAGGCCGCCAAAATTGTTTCCCCGGGCGTACGCCTGGCATAAAGAGCTTCCCATTTCAACACCTCACCATTTAATAAAAATTCATATCTTTTATCGGCAAACTGACCTGTCTGGGTATAAAGCCATTTTTGATAGGCGTAAAACAGGCAGGGGATATAGGCGTAAATACCCTTCCTTTTCGCCTTGCTGTCGGCCCAAAGCAAACCATCAACAGTAAAGATAGCCATCTGAGTATCATCAGAAATTAAAGCTTTGCCTACTGCATCATTCAGCTTCGGCCTTCTTACACCCTTTTCGCCATAAACAGAATAGATTTCTTCTAAACACATAAACTCAGCCGGAAAACCTATTGCATCTCCCAAGGCCCCTCCCAGCAGGCACCCCCTGAAATATGCTTTACTGTCCTTCATACTCAATTCTGCTCTCCCTTTACAAACGGCTCAGTCGCATCGAAGTGCCCCATAAGGCTTTCGACGACTTCACCGCATACGAGAAACTGCACCTTATCGATCCCTTTATTCTCACTTCCCATGATGAAATCTTCATTGTCAAGCAAAGTGTCTACGATCTGGCGTATAAACAACTCTTCCCCCAAGGATCCGCCGAACAACCCTTCCGAATAGAGATCCACTACTATCATTGTCGGATCGGAAGGGCTGATATATATATCCCGAAAACGTATTTCATCCGTTATCATCGTGGAAACCCCTTCTTCCGGGACAGTACGCAAGGCATCCGCCAAAACCATCCAAGGGTTTTCAGTTTCAATCACCATGACATCCTTGCTTATTCTGATCAAAGAAGGCAAAGACTCATCACCTGTTATCGCATAATCATTATTTATAAAATAGAGCGAGGCGGGAACATTTTTCCATGTATCTTCTGCCGGAGCATCCGCATCTGTGCATCCAAAAAACAATAATCCGGCTGCGATAATGATTAGTGCCACCGACATTCGGTTCCCAATTTGTTTCATACCTGTCACCCCCTCGATTACCCTAACTTAGCAGCTATCAAATTCGCTAAATCCTCTGCCATTTCGGCAATATAATTTCGGTCTTTCCCCTCTATCATGATGCGTATCAACGGCTCCGTTCCCGAGGGCCTTACCAGCACCCGCCCTTCGCCGTGAATCTGTTCTTCGATTGATTCTATTTTTGCCATGATTTCCGAATCCTTTGCATATATTTTCTTATTTTTGCTCTCCACCGTAACATTTCTTAAGATCTGAGGATAGACGGTCATTTGATCCCCTAATTCAGATAGTTTTTTTCCGCTTTTTTTCATAGCCGAAAGAAGCTTTAATGATGACAATATCCCATCCCCGGTCGTGCTGTGAGAAAGAAATATTATATGGCCTGATTGTTCCCCGCCTATAACGCAACCTGTTTTGAGCATGCTTTCAAGCACATACCTGTCTCCCACCTGCGCAATTTCCACACGACAGCCGATATCAGACATGGCCTTATGAAAACCGATATTGCTCATCACAGTCACCGTAACAAGGTTGCCCGGCAATCTTCCTTCATCTTTGAACATCTTAGCGCAGATGTAGATTATGTGATCTCCATCCAATACACGTCCTGTCTCATCGACAGCGATTAAACGATCCGCATCCCCGTCAAACGCAAGCCCTACATCTGCATTTTCCTTGACGACTTGCTTTTGCAGGCTCTCCGGGCTCGTTGAACCGCATTTATCGTTAATATTTATCCCGTTTGGCTCATTGCCAATTACAGTCACAAATGCGCCTAAGGATGACAGCACTTCTTCAGCGATCATATAGGATGCACCGTTTGCACAGTCGATTACCACCTTCAATCCATCGAGTCTCACATCGACAGTGTTTTTTAAGAATTTTTCATATGTATTGATCGCATCGCTTTCCGCTTTTACGCTTCGCCCCAACCTGCCTCCGCTTATGCGGCTTCCGATATTTATCTTTTGATTGATGATATCTTCTATTTCAGTTTCAATGCCGTCGTCAAGTTTAAATCCTTTACTGTTGAATATCTTTATGCCGTTATATTCATAGCTGTTATGGGAAGCGGATATAACGATGCCCGCATCGGCCTTCATGTGCCTTACCAGGTAAGCTATGGCGGGTGTCGGCAAAATCCCTGCTTTGACGACACTTCCGCCCATGGTAAGTATGCCGGCACTGATGGCATCTTCAAGCATATCGCCTGATACTCTCGTGTCTTTTCCTATCAGCACCACAGGACAGTCTGTTTTCTTAGAAAGAACATGAGCCGCTGCTTTGCCCAGATTAAAAGCCAACTCCGGTGTTAATTCCGTGTTGGCTACCCCTCTTATTCCATCGGTTCCAAAAAGCCGATCCATATTAGTCTCCTATTCCATGCTTTTTATTGTGACTGCAACTTCCTTCGGTTCAACGCTGATCTGCTGAAGGTCGGCATCGCAGGATGCCGTTACTTTAACATTCCGCGTACCCGATCCTATCTCAGCCAAATCTATGGAAAGAATTATCTGATCTTTTTCAACTGATGCGATGATATCTTTTCTCCCTAAAAGGGTGACCTCCAAAGCTCCGGCATTTACGGAGGCAGATTTGCCTCCCTCAAGCCCCTCTATGAAGATTTCATCGGCAGAAAATCGGAAAACATTGCTTTCCACCTCAACAATGGATATCCTTGCCTTGGGATTCTCATAACCCTTAGCTAATTCTATGCCTTTGGGAAGTACAGGCACAAGATCCACATTGCCCGCCTTGGTCATTCCGCTTATATCCACAGGCTCGGTCGAGACGGAATTTATTTCTTTTAAAGCGCTTTTAGTCCCTTTAACGACTATAGTTTTTTGAACATCTGCCTCCAGCCCGAGCCCTTTTTCCAATTCACCTGTAAATTTGATGTCCAAAGGTACTTCTTTCAAATGGTAAAGCCTGGCGAATATATCCACATAATTGGCCGATAACCTTACGCTTTCAACAGGCATTCCGGCATAGTTCACAGGCACCACCTCAGCCTGCATTGTTTTTCCCTCTTCGGTGAGACCTGTCACATCTATAGCCGCCTGAACCCGCGATACCTCCTTCACATCGGATTTGGCTCCGGATACCTCAATTTCCGCAGGCTTAATGTCCACGGCGCCTTCTTCGGTGCTGTCTGGCAAACCACCCGAATATACTACGACAACCGGGCGGCTCACCGCCACCAAGTCCTCGATATTTACCTGAATTTTAGCAGGCCTTATTTCAATGATGTGCAGGCTGTCCGGCACAAGAACATTAACCGGTATATAATTTTCTCCCTTGCTCCATCCGAACAAATCAGCCTCGGCAAGGATGTCCTCGGGATCAATTTTAAGGATGAATGATCTTTTCCCCTCCACCACTACATCAACAGTATATTGTGCATTTCCGGCTATTGCAAGATCCCTTGCATGAAGTGATTGCACATTTAAAAGCTGCACCGGAACATTCAAAAGAGGCTGTCTGATCGTAGGATTTACTTCACCGATTACATAGGCCCAAAGAAATAAAGCAATCACAACGGAGATAATGACGGTGAAAGTCTTGCGGCTGCCGAAAGAGCCGGTCTTTTTCTTACTCTTCATGACCTTGGCCCTTTCTCTTAAACAGCTTTAACAGCATGCTGACGTTACCCTCTTTGGAGAATTGATGCAGATACAGATTAAGAAGGGTTTTCTCGACGGTCTTTATATCAAGAAAGCGGGATAGCTTCCCATCGATAGCAAGGGAGATAATGCCGGTTTCCTCAGACACAATCAAAGCTATCGCATCCGAATTTTCGGTTATGCCTATGCCTGCCCTGTGTCTTGTACCGAGATCTTTGCCGAGAGTACGATTTTCGGTAAGCGGAAGCACGCAGCCTGCGGCCAGTATCCTGTCGCCTCTGATGATCGCAGCACCATCGTGAAGAGGCGCACCGCCGTAAAATAAGGCTCCCAGCATTTCCTCCGATACTTCTCCGTCTATCTTTGTTCCCGTCTCCACTATATCGTTTAAAGCGATCTCCCGTTCAAGTATGATCAGTGCGCCGACTCGGTTAGCCGAAAAATAATCTACCGCTTTTATAATGGTAGATGTAATCTGCTTCGCCCGCTCCTTATTGATTTCTCCAAACTTCTTTCTGATTATTTTACTTCGCCCTATATATTCGAGAGCCCTTCTGAGCTCCGGCTGAAACACGATTATCAAGGCTATCACGCCCAGTGTAAGAGTACCTTCGAGAATCCAATTAAGGGTGTGAAGATTTAGTATGCTTTCACTGGATAAAATTGTTGCGCCCACAAGAATAGCAAGCCCTTTAACCAGCTGTTCGGCCCTGGTTTTCTCTATGAAGCGCAATACCTTATATACGACAAAAGATACGATAGCGACATCAATCACATCCGTCACGCCAAAACCGGATATAATATTGGAAACAATATCTTTCATCGAACCCTTTTTCACCCCTTTGAGACATCATTATTAATTGTATCGAATCAGACTATATTTTTCAATAGCTATAGTAAAAAAGCCGGGGTATGATCCCGGCTTTGTTGAATATTTATCAATAATTCGGCTCTAAGAGGCCGTAATTCCCGTCCTCTCTTTTATAGACCACAGCCACCGAATCAGTTTCCATGTTTAAAAAGATGTAAAAGGTATGTCCTACCAGCTCCATTTGCATAATTGCCTCGTCTACCGACATCGGAATCAAATCAAATTTTTTTCTTCGAACAACTTCGCTTTGTTCCGGCTCTGCCGCTTCAGGCAGGTTGCCAAACATAAACTCCTTATGATCCTTGTATTTTCTTTGAAGCTTCGTCTTAAAACGAGACATCTGGGTGGCTAATTTATCCACCACTCTGTCAACCCCCGTATAAACATCGTTGGTAGTTTCCTCTGCACGGAAAATGGTCCCTTTGGCGTTTATCGTAGCTTCGATCTTTTTCCCGCCCTTTTCCATCGTCAATGTAACATTTGCCACTATGTCCTTGGAAAAGTATTTTCCCAATTTTTCAAACTTACCCTCGATGGTCTTTTTTAAATGGTCGCTTGCATTGAAATTTTTGGTACTTATAATAACTCTCATATTAACGCCCCCTTTTACTGTACTGCGGATCTTTAATTACTTATTCTACAAAACCCATGCCATTCCTTTATTGTGCCTGAAAAAATATATGCATATAAAATGCACGCCGCTGCTCATACAGTCTGAAGCTATATCGCGAAAGATGTCATTTTCAGCGCATTAAAGGGCGAACAAACTGTTCTGTTGATACTGTGGATAACTTTGTGCATAATTGAAATTGACAGCTTTGTTATGTGGATATATTTTCTTCTTATATTTATGCATATATTAAGTGGCCTGCAGTCTTAATTACTAGCCCAGGTATGAGATTTACAACGGTCTATACAATGAATAATTATTTATGTATTTTTTTTGATACACATTTCGTCTCCATCAAAACGTCAGTTTGGAGCCTGTGGATAACAGATATATTCCGTCATGGAATCGCTTAGCTGACCTGGTCTTTGCCCCCACACCTGCCTGTCGATATTTGTCGCCGAAAAAGGCAACAACCTATCTTAGGACTTACTCCTAGACTGCGCCATGATCACTGCCGCCTTGCGGTTCAGCTTACGTGGGTCCCTTTGCCCGCAGCTGGCATGGACTTTCAACCACAGACCCAAGCGATTCCATGACGGAATTAATCGGAATTCATACACTGCCAACCCCTGAAGCGAAGGTGGCCACATATACCTTTACGGCCCCGGCATCTTTAAGCGCCAAAGAACAGGCGTCGGCTGTATTTCCCGTTGTAAAAACATCATCCACTAAAAGCACGGTTTTGTCAAACAGCACTTTTTCACGGCTCTTTGTCACGGCAAAGGCGCCTTTAAGATTAGTCCTTCTTTGTTCGGCAGACAGATTGCTCATCGGCAGCGTATCCTTTACTCGAAGCAGCATATCAGATCTGAAAGGTTTGTTAAGTAATCGCGCAAGAGCCTTGGCTAAGAGTGCGGCCTGATTGTAGCCTCTCCTTTTTTCTTTGGGTTTATACATAGGGACGGGCACCACCAAATCCACACCCAAATCTTCCGGGCAAATGCGGTCGTACATCAACAAAGCAAGCTTGGAGGCGTAATAATCCTTATCCTTGTACTTAAATCGATGGATAATTTCCTTCTCCTTTATTCCGTATTCGACACAGGAAAACCCTCTGTCAAATGAGCGGGGAAACTCGATACAGTCCTCACACAGGCCTTCCTTTGAAATGTACAGCGATTTTCCGCAAATTCGGCACAGGCTCCCGTTTGCCCATTTTATACTTTTCATACAAACCGGACACAAAGCATAATGAAACCCGGGGCCTATAGGCTTACCGCACGAAATGCAATAGATACCGGAAGGATAAATGAGTTCCAGCAATCTGTCGATCAGATCCCGTCCCACTTAAAATACTCCTTTAATATGGATGACAGCCCGGAATACCTTTCAACAATTCGATTATTGTCCACCATTTGGCGCATCTTGTCCTCAGAACCCACCAATACCACAGCATCTTTCGCCCTTGTAACAGCCGTATAAAGAAGGTTGCGGGTAGCAAGCATTGGGGGAAAATAAGAGACCGGCATTATTATTATGGGGAATTCGCTTCCCTGGCTTTTGTGCACGGTTATCGCATAAGCGAGTTCCAATTCATCTGCTTGGGAAAAATCGTATTTTACATATTTTGATTCCTCAAATACAACGGTCATTTCATTGTATTCATTATCTATGGCTTTTATAAAACCGCAATCCCCGTTGAAAACGCCCCTCCCGTCGCTGAAATCCTCAATGCGCTTCCATTCTAGCTGATAATTGTTTTTAATCTGCATGACCTTATCGCCCTCCCTGAATAACCGATCCCCGAAGCGCTTTTCATTTTTCCTCTTTGAAGGGGCGTTAAGTACCGCCTGCAGTTCTTTATTCAAGTTGATGCTTCCCACAATTCCCTTACGAACGGGAGTAAGAACCTGAAAATCCAAAAGGGTATCGCAGTCGTTAAAATATTGGGGCAGTCTTCTCGTACAAAGGTCCACAATCACAGAAAGCATCTCGTTTTCTGTTTTACGTCGCAACAAAAAAAAGTCTTTATCTCTTTCGTTGCAGTACGGGTAATCCCCCTTATTAATGCTGTGTGCGTTAACTACAATCAGGCTCTCCTTTGCCTGGCGAAATATCTCCGTCAATTTAACAGAAGGTATTATATCGCTTTCCAGTATATCCCTAAGGACATTTCCCGGGCCCACAGAGGGAAGCTGATCGGCATCTCCTACTAAAACAAGCCGGGTGCCGTAGGAAACAGCATCCATCAGACCCTTCATCAGAAGAATATCTATCATTGAACATTCATCGATAATGACCACATCGGTTTCCAAAGGATTTTCTTTATTTCGACCGAACCTCATCATATCATCGCCCTCTGCATAATAGTATTCCAAAAGACGGTGAATTGTGGAAGCGTTATAACCTGTAGTCTCAGTGATGCGCTTTGCCGCCCGCCCAGTAGGTGCTGCAATAGAAGTGCAAAGACCGCTGTGATGAAGAAGCGTCAGTATAGTATTGATTATGGTGGTTTTTCCTGTTCCCGGCCCGCCTGTAATGATGGTGACTCCGTTGTCCAAACAGGCTTTAACCGCAGATTTCTGATTGTCGGAAAGTTGTATTCCGCTTTGCTTTTCGGAGAAATCCATCAGCCTGTCCACATCGGCATTGATGGGTATTTTGGCGGCTTTTGAAAGCTCAATCAATTTCATGCCCACATTTTTCTCCGCTATGTAAAATGCCATAGGATATATTACTGCTCTTTCATCAACATTTTCAACCTTCAGCTCTCCTTCAAAAGCCATCTCCACAACAGTTTCATACACCGCCTCTGAACCTATATCCATAAGTTCCCCCGCACTTTCACAAAATTTCTTTTGGGGTATAAATGTATGACCCTCATTTATATAAATCGATAAAGCATAGCGAATGCCGCTTTTTATCCTGTGTTCGCTTTTGGGATCCATGCCAAGTTTCATGGCGATGCGATCGGCCTTGCGAAAACCGATGCCGAAAATATCATCCGCCATTTGATAAGGATTATCCTCTATGACTGCAATCGTATCTTTGCCGTATGCCTTGTAAAGCTTCAGCGCGTAACCCGTGGATATACCGTATTGCTGAAGATACAGCACTATTTTTGAAAATTCCTTGTGGGAATCAAAGGCTTCCTTAATGGATGCCGCCTTAACATCACCGACCCCGTCGACTTCCGTAAGGCGCCGGGGCTCCTCCTCAATAACCCGGAACGTGTCCTCTCCAAACCGGCGAACTATTGAGGCGGCCGTCTTTTTTCCTATTCCTTTCATCAGGCCCGACGAAAGAAAATTTTCAATACCTGAAGCGGTATCGGGAAGCTCTTCGCGATAAGATTCAAAAGCGAATTGAAGACCATAGCTCGGGTGCGTTTTCCACTTTCCCGTGAATGCAAACTTTCGGCCCCTGTCGGGTGCCGGAAGACAGCCTACGACAGTAAATTGCTCAGAAGTTTCTTCGTTTTCCACCGCAGCTATTGTATATCCGTTTCTATCGTTATGATAGATGATATCCGAAATAATTCCTTGTTTTTCTTCCATTTGCCTATTTTATAAAATGAATATTGCGAAGTCTTGCTTTCCACGGCTTTTTAAGCTCCTTTGCCTTTTTCAACAATTTGGGCTTGGTGTTCAGGTCAGGATACCTGTGGACCACATCAAGCAGCATCGACAGCATTTCCCCCACTTTTTCGCCCTCGACGATTCCGGCCTCGATAAGGTCCCTTCCATCTACCGCCAGCTGATTTATATATATAGGATCCCCTTGGTTCCGAATGTCCTCAAGAATATAGTAACGACTTTCTATGCGAAATCCGGGGCTGTCGTAGACGTCTCTGTGCTGTTTGGCCACCTCGTTGACAAAATTATAAGTCTCTTCCCCTTTAAGATATATAAAGCGCTTAAGGTCGTACCTGTCTACCGTAAAGTAAAGGTCCGTGAATAGGGCCGCAGCCTGACAAAGTTTTTTTGATGTTTCTTTATCAAATCCCATTCTGTCAACTATCTTCACGGCTTCCTTTTCTTCAAAACAAAGCAGAAGAAGCGACATGCGAAGCTCGAAATCGGGCTTTGCCTTGTCTATATTTTGAAGCAGCTCCAAAAAATCTCCATTGTCCTGTCTGCCTTTAGGCGGGTACGAATCGCCCAGAATATGAGGTAAAACCCCGGTTGAAACGCACATGCTGAGAGCCTTTCCGGCATTTTTTGCAACCAATAACCTCCGGAATTCCCGGCGCCTCCTGTCCATAGAAAGCTGATCCGTGAGATGGGAGGTCTTTTGCATCGCCGTAAAAACCCCCATGGGCAGATCGAAACCCAACTGGCCCGCCAACCTTATTCCCCGAAGAATTCTTAAAGGGTCCTCCGTAAAGCGTTCTATCGGCTCACCGACGGTGCGAAGCAGCCTCTCTTTCAGGTCTTTTTGTCCATTAAAGGGATCAATCAATCCCCTGCCCGGATGGAAGGCCATAGCATTTACAGTATAGTCACGGCGATGAAGGTCCTTTATTATGCTGTCCGTGAATATTACCCTGTCCGGCCTGCGATGATCGCTGTAGTTTCCATCGATTCGAAAGGAAGCGACCTCCGCCGTACCGGCCCTTAACGGAACGCTGGCCACCCCGAACCTTTTACCGCTGTCCTTTGAACAGGGAAAAAGTGAAAATATTTTTTCCGGCGGAGCACTGCTTGCCAAGTCCCAATCGACAGGAATTATACCGATAAGCAAATCTCTTACGCTTCCGCCCACTACATAGGTATCGTAACCTTCATTCTCAATGGTGCTTATTATATTCAATATATCCTTGGGCATATCAAGCATTTACTTTTTTTCGCCTCTTTGACTTTTCACCTTCGGCTTATATACCCTGCGATTATCCAAGGTCCACACCTTATCTGAGAAGCCTCCCGGATCCGCCGAAAGCAAAGCCTCCTCCATATCGTACATTCTAGCATCCACAATATCCAGATAGTGCAGAATTTCCGCTTCGGGAAACAGGGGCTTTTTCGGGCTTCCGAACTCGGGTTCATAATGGTGAGAAAGGATCATATGCTCAAGCATGATCGTCTTTTCTTTGTCGATTCCGATCTCCTTTGCCAACCTGTCAATTGTCTTTATCCCCTGCACCAAATGCCCCAGTAACTGACCCTCGAATGTATAGCTGCTTGCGACACCTTTCGTATCGGACTCAAGTTCGTTCAGTTTTTCGATGTCGTGAATGATGACACCGGTGATTACGAGATCCCGGTTTAAATTTGTATACACAAGACAATAGTATTCGCCCATCATCAGCATCCTCTTCATGTGATACAAAAGACCTGCCCGCTCTGCATGATGGTTTCTTACAGCAGCAGGATAATACATAAGCTTCTCCCGGTTATCTGTAAGTATACAAGTGCATAGAGTTTTAAGCTGCTCATCATTCATCGATGAGACAGCTTCTTCAAGATATGAAAGCATATCCTCGGGTTTTTCCGGGGCAGATTTAATATAGTCTTCAATTGCGATGTCATCCTGATCCACTGCTTTTCTTATCCTCATCACCCGAAGCTGCTTCATACTGTTCCATTCGGTGACCTGGGCCTTGACCTTCACAACGTCCCCCGGCCGTATTTCGTTTAAGGACGGGAGCTCGGCGTCCGCCACATCCCACTTTTTTGCAGTGATCTCCCCGGTGCAATCTCCAAGCAATAGATCCAGGTATTGTTTTTTATTCGATCCCAGCTTAACCGCAATAGATTTGACCATGAAAAAATCCTGAATTTCATTGTCAGTGGCAAGAAAGCTGATGTAATATTCCTTCATACCTTATCGTCCCCCTTTGAATAGTGCTTCTATTATATACTATTTTAGTTCTGTCTTCCTCATATATTTAATCGGCCCTGCAAAGGATTTAATACAATATACTACTATTTACATAAAATGTCAACGGACTTATAAAACTTGCTGATACTTTTACACATATGTTATATAATCTCAAGTTTGACAGTTGGAGAATAAAAAAGAGTGGATAAACATTGGGATTTCAA
>CAYRNC010000013.1:0-20068 GCA_964425645.1 uncultured Oscillospiraceae bacterium
TGCAACAAACAGCAGTCGTGCGGGGAAAGAGGGGAAAATATTATGAAAAAGTGGATTTGTATAGCAGCGTCTTTGATTTTGGCGCTGGGGATGCTTACGGCCTGCAGCGATAACGGCGAAGATGCAGAGGGACCGGCGGAATCCACGGTGTTTCGCATTGCGTCTTTAAAGGGTCCTACGACGATGGGCATGGTTAAGTTGATGAGCGATGCGGAAACAGGCGATACTGCCCATGATTATCGCGTAAACATGTACGGCACTGCAGATGAAATCGTTCCAAAGCTTATAAACGGGGAATTGGATATGGCCTTGGTTCCCTGCAACCTGGCAGCGGTACTTTATAACAAAACGGAAGGAGCTGTACAGGTTGCTGCAATAAACACTCTTGGTGTTCTTTACGTTGTTGAAAGCGGAGACACGATTCAAACGATAAAAGATTTGAAAGGTAAAACCGTTTACAGCACGGGTAAAGGCACTACACCCGAATATGGGCTGAATTATCTGCTTAAGCAAAACGGAATAGATTCGGCAAAAGATTTGACGATCGAATATAAAAGCGAATCAACGGAATTGGCTGTTATGCTCGCTGAAAAAGAAAACGCCATTGCTGTAATGCCCCAACCGTTTGTGACGATAGTTCAGACTCAAAATGATAAAGTAAGGACGGCTTTAAGCTTTTCCGATGAATGGGATAAGGTAAGTGATGACAGCAGTCTGGTCACGGGGGTGCTTCTAGTAAGGAAGTCCTTTGCCGAAGAGAATAAGGCGGCCTTTTCAGAATTTCTGGATGAATATAAAGCTTCTACAGAATATGTTAACGCAAACACAGAGGATGCAGGTGTACTGATTGAGAAATATGGAATCGTTCCTAACGCTGTAATAGCTACCAAAGCGATTCCTGCCTGTAATATTACCTGTATCGAGGGAGACGAAATGAAGATGAAGGTTGGGGGCTATCTATCCGTGCTGTTTGAAGCTAATCCTCAATCGGTGGGAGGGGCTTTGCCGGAAGATGATTTCTACTATCAGAGGTAAAAAACAGGCAGAGCTTGTGCTTGTCATTTTGTTTTGGCTGGCGGTCTGGCAGATCGTCAGCCAAGTTATAGCCCAGGATTTAATCCTGGTTTCGCCTGCAGTAGTGATCAAAACGCTTTTTACCCTCGTGCAGGAATCGGGATTTTGGGTTACGGTGAAGTTTTCCTTCATCAGAATTGTCGGCGGTTTTTTGTCGGCTGTTACAGTCGGCATATTGTTAGCGGCAGCAAGTGGATTCTCAAGGCTTGTTCGAATCCTGCTTGTTCCCTTTATCAATGTGATAAAAACTATACCTGTGGCAAGCTTTATCATATTGGTTTTAATTTGGTCGGGCAGCAGAAATCTATCTACTATAATCAGCTTCCTTATGGTGCTGCCGATAATTTATACGAATGTTCTTGAGGGAATTCTTCAGACAGATCCGAAACTGCTTGAGATGGCAAAGGTGTTCAGGATCTCTTTTATTAAAAGAATGAGGGCAATATATGTCCCCGGCATCATGCCCTATTTTGCATCGGGAAGCAAGGTGGGACTGGGGCTATGCTGGAAAAGCGGAATAGCTGCGGAGGTTATCGGCCTGCCGGTAGGCAGCATAGGAGAGCGTTTGTATCAGGCAAAGATTTTTTTGAGCACGGCAGAACTGTTCAGCTGGACAATAGTTATAGTGATGATCAGTTGGTTGTTTGAACGCGCGTTTTTAGGTTTAATCGGTTTGTTTGAAAAACGCCTGGAAAAGGGTATGTCCAAATGACAATAGCGGTAAAGAGAATTACGAAAATATATGACGGAAGAAGTGTTCTAGATAATTTGAGCATGGTGCTTCCTGAAGGTAAGGTTACAGCCCTTATGGGTAAAAGCGGAAGCGGGAAAACAACCTTGGCTAATCTTATGCTGGGTCTTGTTAAGCCCGATGGGGGGAAGATAGAAGGATTGGCAGGTAAAAAACTGTCCGCTGTTTTTCAGGAGGACCGCCTGTGCGAGCACCTTTCCGCAGTGGAAAATGTCCGTTTGGTCATTTCCGGACGTGCAGACAGAGGGGAAATAACGAAACAGCTCAATGCTTTAGGTATAGATAGATCTCATGCATTAAAACCGGTTAACCAACTATCAGGCGGCCAAAAACGCCGGGTCGCCATATTGAGGGCAATGATGGCGGAAAGCGATTTTATTTGTCTTGATGAGCCCTTTAAAGGCTTAGATAAGGACACCAAGGAAAACACAATGAATTACGTGAAAAATGCAGTCAACGGGAAAACGGTTCTCCTCATAACCCACGACAAAAACGAAGCGGAATATTTCGGGGAAGCCGGAAGCCTAGCGAAACTTTCTGACGGCATCGAGATACTTCCCTAATACACCGATATTTACGTAATAGAAGGAAAACTTATCTTCCTTTTTTACCTGTACAAGCCCCGCATTTACAAGCTTCTTTATGTGTTGTGATATGGTAGCCTGAGAATATGAAAAAGCGGCTACGACATCTTTATTGCAAACCGGTATTCTTTCGCGGTTGCAGACGAAAATGTGACGAAATATTTTTACCCGGGCCGGGTGGCCGAGGGCGTCAGATACCCGGGCCGTCAGCATTACCTCTTCTTCCATAAAGTCGTCTATATCTTTTCTTAGTCGCATAAGTCAGGGCCTCCAATATGTGATCGTACAATGTCAATATACATTTTATCGTGTCTAAGGTCAAATGAATTTTAAAAATTATGGATTTTAATGCAGACACTTGATATAATTAAAGTTAAGATCTCTATTACGCATACAATAAGTGCTTACTTAACACCGATTTCAGACGTTTATATTTAAAAGGGAGATAACATGGATCAGAACAGGACACCATTATTTGATGCCGTAAAAAAGTATATCGAGTTGAAGCCAGCATACTTCAGAATTCCCGGTCATCGGTTTGAGCGGGGAATAAGCGAGCGGTGGAAGAAAGCGGTAGGTGAGGATATATTCAAGTTTGATTTGACAGAAACACCTTTGATGGATGATCTTCACAATCCTAAAGGGGCTATCAGGGAGGCACAGCTTCTGGCCCGGGAAGTCTTTCATGCCGAGCACAGTTACTTTCTGATCAATGGAACCACCTGCGGAAATGAGGCAATGGTTGCGGCTGTCGCTGCAAAGGGGCAGAAGATAGCAATCCCAAGAAATGCCCATAAATCCGTATTGATGGGTTTGATTATCAGCGGCGCCCAGCCGGTTTATCTGAACCCAAGTCTCTCTGCCGAATGGGGGATCCAGGGAGGAATAACAAAGGAAGCTGTTTACGCGATGTTTCGTGAGCATCCCGATTGCATGGGTGTTATGGTGGTAAGCCCAACCTATTACGGTATTTGCAGCGATCTTGAAGGCATTGCGGACATTTGTCATCGTAACGGTAAAGTGTTGATCGTAGATGAAGCCCACGGAGCACATATGTATTTTTCAAGCCGATTGCCTAAGGGAGCACTTTTGCAAGGTGCGGATATGTGCGCCCAAAGCATCCATAAGGTTACGGGATCGTTGACACAGAGTTCCATGCTTCATATAAATTCAAAGCTGGTGGATGTGGATAAAGTGGAGGCCGTTTTGCAGATCGTTCAAAGCACAAGCCCCTCATATTTATTGTTAAGTTCTCTTGATATTGCAAGATATGAGCTGGCGATCAACGGAAAAGAAATGGCGCAAACGGCGGTTGAGCTTTCCGATTATGCCAGGGAGGAGATAAACAAGATAGAAGGTATGGTCTGCATGGGGGATCAGTTGATTGGAGAATGCGGCGTTAAGGCTTTGGATACGACAAGGCTTGTTATAAGCGGGAGAAAACTGGGCCTTACGGGATTTAGATTATATAGCATGCTGTTTGAAAAATACGGGGTTGACCTGGAGCTGTCGGATTACATAAACGCAGTGGGAATTGTAACCTTCGCCAATACCAAAGATGATGTCGACAGGCTGATTGGCGCACTTGGGGGAATCGCCCGTAATTACAAGGGCGGGACAGAGATTAAAAATGAAATATTGCTTCCTCCCCCGCCTTTAAGCGTACTTACCCCGAGGGAAGCTTTTTTCTCTTTAAAGAAAAGCATTCCGTGGAATGAGGCGGTTGATCAAATAGCCGGGGAAATGATAGCCCCATATCCACCCGGAATCCCCGTCATATATCCCGGGGAAAGAATGACTGAAGAGATCTGGGAGTACATAGAAAGATATAGAACAGACGGCAGGCATCTTCACGGTCCAGCCGACAAAACTCTTACCAAATTCAAAGTCATCTGAATCAAAGGCCTAGACGAAAGGCAGGTATTTGCTATATCCCTGGTTCTTCATGTCTTCTTTCGGAATAAAACGCAGGGAGGAACTGTTTATGCAGTATCTCAGACCTCCTTTTTCACCCGGACCGTCGTGAAACACATGGCCTAAATGTATATCTCCTGTTCTGCTTCTCACTTCCACCCTTTTCATTCCTTGACTGAGATCGGTGTGCAGGGTAACGCAATCGGGATCAAGGGGTTTTGAGAAGCTGGGCCATCCGCAGGCCATAAACTTATCCAAGGACGAGAATAGGGGCTCGCCGGTTGTGATATCCACATAGATACCGGGGATAAACAGATTCCAATATTCATTTTCATAAGGGGGCTCGGTGGCATTTTCAAAAGCTGTCCTATACTGCATTTTATTAAGATTTTTTTTGGCTGATGAAGGATCGCATCGAACATATTGTTCAGGATCAACAATAGAATTTTCAGCTTTTTTAAAAAGCTTTGTTCCTATATGGCAATATCCTTGTGGATTGTTTGTCAAATAGTCCTGATGACAGGACTCTGCAGGATAATAATTCTGAAGCGGTTTTATTTCAATCACAACAGGCTTTTTACAGTCTTTTCTAAGTTTGTCTACAGCCTGACGGATCATATGTTCGTCTTCATCCTGTACATAGTAGATACCAGTCCTGTACTGGGAACCTATGTCGTTACCTTGTCTATTCAAGGCTGTGGGATCAATTGCCCGAAAATAAAGCTTAAGCAGATAGGAAAGAGTGATTTTTGCAGGATCGTATTTCACTTTAACCGTTTCTGCATGTCCCGTGTTGTTGTAACATACATCGTCATAGGAAGGAGTTTTTGTTGTTCCGTTGGCGTATCCCACCTCTGTGTCGATAACCCCGGGAATGGATTGTAAATATTTTTGCAGCCCCCAAAAACAGCCACCGGCAAGATAGATTATCATAATATCACCTTTCTTTTTTCTTTGCCTGTTCATTTTGGACAGTGCGCTTTACTTTACACATTCGATTCTTATCCTATATTATACCCATTTTGCGGTTCGAATAAAAAGGGTCGACCCCTTGTCTTTTTTTTCTTAATGGACTAAAATTATATGAGGCTTATAAACATGGGCAGGGAGAGATAATGCGAAGAGTGAGAATAGATGCAAAATCGCCTTACGACGTACTCATTCAAAGAGGAATCCTTGATGAGGCCGGCAGGTGGATAAAGCAATATGCGGGTTTCGATAAAGCTGCGATCGTCACGGACGATGCGGTGTGGGCTTTATATGGCGACCGCTTAATGTCCGGCTTTCTTAAGCAGGGAATTGATGCCAGGCTGTTTGCATTTCCCGAAGGAGAAAAGTCCAAAAACCCGGACATAATAAAGAAAATATATTCCTTCCTGATCCGGGAGGAAATTACCAGAGGGGATATCATCATCGCTTTTGGCGGTGGTGTTCCCGGAGATACAGCGGGTTTTGCAGCCGCAACATATCTAAGAGGGTTGTCTTACGTCCAAATTCCCACCACCCTTATAGCTCAAACCGATTCCTCGATAGGAGGCAAGACCGGAGTAAATCTAACAGAAGGCAAGAATCTTATGGGGTTGTTTCACCAGCCCTTACTGGTGATCTGCGACCCTGAACTTGTGAACGATCCCTTTGTTATAAAGGGGGGAGTGACAGAAGTTATAAAATATGGCTTAATAGCGAATGAAAATCTTTTTTCTTTGATTGAGCAGGGGAAACTGATGGAGGATCCTGAGGAAACAATAGAAAGCTGTGTAAGGATAAAAGGATCTTTAGTCAGTGAAGATGAACATGATCGTGGGCGGCGGCAGTTGTTAAATTTAGGTCATACCTTCGGACACGGAATAGAAAGACTCAGCAACTACAGTATTTCTCATGGTGAGGCTGTGGGTATCGGTATAGCCATAATGCTTTCATTATGCGTGCGGGACGGTATTTTAGATCCGAATGTGGAAAGGAGATTTTTGGGGCTGCTGAAACAATTTGACCTGCCCGCTTCTTTTCAAGGAGCCGGTTTAAAAGAAATTGCTTCGGCAAGCGTAAACGATAAAAAGAGAACAGGGGATGATATGAATATCGTAATCTGCGAGGGGATCGGTAAGTGCCGAATACGTAAGATTAAGGCGGAATCATTACAAGACTTTGTCGGGAGGTGATTTGATGGATGTTAAGATATATCCCGGGAGACTGTCAGGAACAATTAAGGCCCCTCCTTCAAAAAGCATCGCTCACAGAGCTATTTTGTGTTCCGTGCTTTCAGGAGGCTCCTGCAACATAACAAATCTGGAATTGACGGAAGATATTCAGGCTACCATTCAGGGGATAAAAGCTATATATACGGATGATATGGTGGTAGATTGCAGGGAATCTGCCTCCACGTTGCGTTTTTTACTTATGATACTTTCTGCTCTAGGCAGAAAGACTACCTTCACAGGCGGGCCCAGGCTGGCAAAGCGTGCCCTTGCGCCGCTGCTTGATCTTTTGGCGGAACATGGAGTCAGTGTGATAAAAGAGGGATCAAAAGGTTGGTTCCCTTTGACAATCGAGGGGAAAATGCAGGGTGATAAGTTTGCGATAAGAGGCGATGTAAGTTCGCAGTTTGTAAGCGGTCTGCTGATGGCATTGCCTTTGATGGCAAGGGATTGCGAGATCGTTCTTACCACTCCTTTGGTATCAAAAGACTATATTACGCTTACGATAGATATAATGAACCATTTTGGTGTAAAGGTGGAGTATACCGGCCTGGGTTGGTTTGTACCGGGCTTTCAGCGTTATGTGGCCATGGACTATGAGGTTGAGGGAGATTATTGCAGTGCCGCCTATTTTCTGTGTGCCAATCGCTTTCCCAGAGGAAATGTAACTGTGGAGGGGCTTTGCCCCGCATCAAAGCAACCGGATAAGGCATTGCTGAATATCCTGCCTGCTTTGGGTAACGGTATCGAGGTGGATGTTAAGGATATCCCCGATTCCATACCGATGCTGGCTGTTATGGCGGCTTTTGCAAAGGGAAGGACTACCCTTTGCAACGCCGGAAGGCTGCAAATAAAGGAGAATGATCGTCTGTCTGCGCTTTCCAAAGGTATAAAAAAAATGGGAGGTAATGCAGAGATAGAAAAAGATAAACTGATTATTTACGGAGGTGAAAGAATGGAGGGCGGGGTTACCGTATCTTCCATCGGAGACCATCGCATCGCCATGGCCTTTTCTTTAGGGGCTTTAGGCTGTGAAAAACCGGTTATTGTCACTAAAGCAAATTCCGTCAATAAGTCTTACCCGGATTTTTATAAGGATTTCAGATCTCTGGGGGGCAATGCGGAGATGATTTCTAATAAATAGATGAAAGGAATTGAGTAATGGGCTATATACCTACTGTAGAGCAGGCAAGAAAAATTTTGCATGATTATAATAAGGAGACATTTCACGTTAAACACGGTGAAATAGTATCCGGTGTTATGGGATATTTCGCGAAGCAATATGATCCGGGAAAAGAGGATTACTGGAGAGTTGTCGGCATGCTTCACGATTTGGATTTCGAACAATTTCCTTCAGAGCATTGCATTAAACAAGCAACGATTATGAGGGATTTAGGGATAGACGAAGGTATAATCAGATCAACTGTGAGTCACGGTTACGGAGGGACAAAAAGCGATGTGAAACCGGAGGAATTTATGGAGAAAATATTGTTTGCCGTAGATGAGCTTACGGGATTGATTGGTGCCGTTGCCATAATGAGACCTTCAAAAAGTGTGAATGATCTGGAACTTAAATCGGTTAAAAAGAAATATAAAAGTCCCGCCTTTGCAGCAGGATGTTCAAGGGAGACAATTAATCTTGGGGCGGAGATGTTGGGATGGGATTTAGATAAACTTATCAGCGAAACGATCCTGGCTATGCGAAGTCTTAATCCGGAAGCAGGAATTTAGACTATGGAGCTTTTCTCTTTGCATCTGATTGCGCTGGGATTAGCTATGGATGCTTTTGCAGTATCCTTTTCCAACGGTATTTGCTATAAAGGAATGGGCATGAAGGAAGCGTTGTTTATGGCCCTTACCTTTGGCGTGTTTCAGGCTGTTATGCCTCTTTTGGGCTATTTTGCGGGAAGCACCGTCAGCCACGCGGTGGAATTTATCGATCATTGGATCGCGTTATTTTTATTAGTATTTATAGGGGGTACCCTCATATACAATGGCATAAAAGGTATCAGATATCCAAGAGAAAATGCCTGTAAAGATTGTTGCACCTTTTTGGATTTGATATCTCAGGGAATTGCAACCAGCATAGATGCCTTTGCCATAGGAATAAGCTTTGCGGTAATCAGTACGAACGTATATCTTGCTGTAAGCCTCATAGGTGTAGATACATTTATTTGCTGCCTTGCAGGATTTTATCTGGGAAAGCGCTTTGGCGGAGGGCTGAGGGAAAAAGCCGAGATTGTCGGCGGCGCTGTTTTGATTTTCATAGGCATTAAAATCTTTGTCGAGCATATTTGCTATAAAATATGAGACGGACAGGAGGTGAAGAATGCGAATTAATGAATCCGGTGAGGATTATCTTGAAACCATATTGGTTCTGGAAAAGAAAAACGGAACTGTTCGTTCGGTAGATATCGCTATGGAGCTCGGATATTCAAGGCCAAGCATCAGCAGAGCTATGGGCATCCTCAAAAAAGGCGGATACATAGATGTGAAGGCAGGAGGAAACATTCTTTTAACCGATAAAGGCAGAGAAGAGGCCAACCGCATATATGAGCGCCATCGATTTATTTGTATTTACCTTGTTAAGGCCCTGGGTGTTGATGAAAAGATTGCCGGAATTGATGCCTGTCGTATTGAACATGTGATAAGCGAGACCACATTCGAAAAGATCAGGGAATGGATCAAGTTGAATGTTTGATATCGGTTTCAACTGTTCTTTTTTGTTCGGAAATGAATAGCCCTGTAAGTATCAAACCAGTGCCTGTCAATGAAATATATGTGATCGTCTCATTGAGCAATAGCCATGCAAACAACAGGTTAACGATCGGAATAAGATAGATATAGACTGATGTCTTTACGGGGCCTAACGTTAAAACTGCAAAGTTCCACGTAAGAAAACACAGCCCTGATGCCCCCAGTCCAAGAAACAGCATGTTGAACAGATTCACCGGATTTCCAAACCGCACAAGATCCCAGTGAAAGCCGCTTATCGGAAGTGCCGGCATCATGAACAGCAAACCGTAAAAAAATATTTTCCTAATATGGCGAATCAGCGGAAGCCTTTCCGCCGTGCGTTCTATTATGACCAGAATGTTTGAATAAAAAGCCCATGCCAAGGCTGCAGCTATTATTAACGCATCTCCTAAGGGGTTCAGCTTTAAAATATAGCTGCCGTTGAAGCTTATCAATGCGATACCGAAAATGGCCAACAAAAAACCTAAGGCGAATCTTTTTTTCAGATGCTCTCCCGGTAACATAAAATGAGATACTATAGCGATAAACAGCGGCACGACGGAGATCAGTATCCCGGCATTGGCCGCCAAGGTATATTCAAGACCGATGTTTTGAAAAAGAAAATAGACAGTGACCCCGCAAAGACCTGCTGCCATGTATAAAAGTTCATTGAGTTCTTTTCTTGGAATAATCGGTCTTGGGGACAACAGAAACATCATTATATAGGCCATTAAAAAGCGAAAAAAAAGGATTTCCACCGGTGAGAA
Source organism: uncultured Oscillospiraceae bacterium (assembly GCA_964425645.1). GTDB lineage: Bacteria > Bacillota > Clostridia > Peptostreptococcales > Anaerovoracaceae > CAYRNC01. Next base: position 10,022 of record CAYRNC010000013.1, read on the forward strand.
TTCCGGAAGAAGGATTTTCGTGTTAATAAAAGTTACCCCCCAAATAAGGGTGCTCATCCCTGCCGCGATATGACCTTTTAGATTTTTATTCATAGGTGTAACATTAGCATAAAAGCAAGAACAATGCAATAAAGGCGAAGCTATTGACAGCGGAGATCTGTATTGGTATTATTTAATTGAAAACTGAAGAGGATGTTTTATGTTCCGCACTTTGTTTTTAACAAAATGCGGCTAAGAGGGAAGCAGGTGAAAATCCTGCACGGACCCGCCGCTGTATGCGCTTAGTTTCTTTTATGGGTAAAAACCGCCACTGGATATTGTCCGGGAAGGCAAAGGAAATGTCAATGCGCTTAGTCAGAAGACCTGCATAAAACCGATGTTTCCGTCGACGGGATAAATAAGAGGCGGGTGCATAAATATTATTTGAAGGACAGTAAATACGGACTGTGGCACAAGCCGCAGTTTTTTTATTAAAGGGAGGTCATATATGTTTAATAGAAAGTGCTTCTTAAGGATTGTGATAGTATCAGTGCTTTTATCGTGCGGTATGGCGTTTGATTTTTCCTATGCTGAAGGTTTGAATCATGAAGCGGATATGTTGAACAAAACTCAAAATGCCATCGATAAAGCAGCTAAATATATTGCATCCCAAGTGAAACAACCGACCCTTGGCGCGGTTTCAGGGGAATGGGCCGTTTTGGGGCTGTCCCGTTCAGGTAATACGTCGTCTGAACAAAGTAGAAAAACGTACTCAGAAAGTGTTATAAATCAGCTTAAAAAAAACAACGGCGTTCTTTCAGTCAATAAGTATTCGGAATATTCCAGAGTAATTTTAGCTCATACGGTACTCGGTTTCGATGTGACCGATGTGGGCGGCTATAATCTGCTTCATAGGTTGGCCGATTATAATCAGGTAATAAAACAGGGGATCAACGGTCCTATTTATGCCTTAATTGCCCTGGATAGTGTCGGATACGATATTCCCAACATCGGAGGTAACCAAACCACGCGTCAAAATCTTTTGGACTATATCGTATCCCGGGAATTGTCGGGAGGTGGCTTCGCTCTTTCCGGTACAGTTTCCGATCCCGATATAAGCGGCATGGCTCTTTCAGCATTATCCGGCTATACGGATAAGCAAGAAATTAGCGAAGTTGTCGAAAGGACACTGCTTGCTCTGTCATCTGTTCAATTAAACAGCAGTGAAAGCATATCCCAGGTAATTATAGGTTTGGCATCTGTCGGTGTAGATCCGGAAAAAGATTTTCGTTACGCCAAGGTTGGAAGCGGTGAAAAAGCCCATGGTCTCGTTTCGGAACTCCTTACATATCAGACGAATAACGGGGGCTTCAGGCACGTAAAGGACGGGGAGGTCGACCTGATGTCAACAGAACAGGCGCTCTTGGCTCTTGAGGCAGCAAGAAGGCTGAAAGAAGGAGAGCCGAAGTTGTTTGATATGTCCGATGAAAAGGGACCCGGAGCGCTGTATCGATATAAGGTTAAAGTTTACGACCGCTATTTGGTGTTTGACCAACCGCCGATCAACAAAGATCAAAGGATATTGGTACCTATGCGGACCATCTTTGAGGGTTTGGGGGCCGCGATTAGCTGGGATCAGAATTTAATGCAGGTGACCGGGATGAAAGAGGATCGAAAAATAGTGTTGACTATAGGGGAAAAGATCGCCTATATAAATGAAAAGCCGATTGCATTGGACGTGCCCGGTATGATTTTAAATGGGCGAACAATGGTACCCGTTCGATTTATTGCAGAAAGTCTCGATGCTGATGTCAGTTGGGACGGATTTGAAAATACAGTTTTAATCAAATATTAGGAAAGGAAAATTAAATGTCTTTTAAAACAGGGACCAAGGTTCTTATTCTTTTCATACTGATTGCGCTGGGTTTGTTTGTGAGCGGCTGCTGCAGTGCAGAGGAGGAAACCATCGACATAGAGAAGGAAACGGTAATTGTCGAAGATTTAACCGTTCAGCCCCCCGAACCGGATAAAGTGACCTCGTTTTCAGAAGAGTTGAACACAAATAGCGGCACAAAATGCAACTGCACCTTCTCGATAACCTGTAAGACGATTTTAGATAGGCGGTCAGATGATACAGATTTAGATGTTGTTCCTCCGGACGGAATAATCTATGCAAAAAAACAGGTAGAATTCAGCCCCGGTGACAGCGCCTTCGACCTGCTTTTAAGAGAGACGCGGCAGTACGGAATACATATGGAGTTTAATAAAAATCCTATATATAACAGCAGTTATGTAGAGGGTATCGGCAATATTTACGAATTTGATTACGGACCGCTTTCGGGCTGGACTTATATGATAAACGGGGAAACGCTTGGCCATGGCAGCAGCAGTCATAAACTGTGTGACGGTGATGAGTTGGAATGGTCGTATACCTGCGATCAGGGACGGGATCTTGACAGCGATACCGGTAAGGAAGGAGCAAAAAATTGATTAAGAAAAGATTTTTAGCCTTTACGCTGATGTTTTTATTGTTGGCGGGAAACCCGGGCTTGATTGCGGGTAAGGCATGCGGACTTGAAAACAGTAATGCAGCTGAAGCAGGCCTTTTTAAGGCTTTGGATTATTACAAAAATGAACAAAAAGGAGAGCTTTCATGTTGGGAGGAGCTGCTGGCGATCTATGGAATAGGCAAAATCGGAGCGATAGACTTGCGGGAATGGAGGCTCCCACCCGTACCGAAGGCAGATAAAACCGTAAAATCATATGTGCCTTCTATTATTACTTCTTTGATCAGGGGAATGGATGTATCGTCATTGGCGGAAGAACTGCTTACCAAAGTGTGTTCGGGAAAATTTTCAGAATATGCCGATGCCCAGGCATTCGCCATGTTGGGCCTCGCCGTTGCCGGTGAAGAATATAAGGATAAAAATCACGGGATATATTTAATAAGCCTTCAGGATGAAAGCGGCGGTTTTACCGGAGAATACGACGGAGGCTGTATTACAAACGATACAACAGGTATAGCGGCATTGGCCCTTGCGCCCTATGCAAACGAGCCGGAATTTGAAGGATCTGTTGAGGCTATTGTGGAGTTCTTTGAAAAAGAGCAGTTAGAAGGCGGAGGATTCAACTACTATTATGCCGCAAGTCAGTGGGGACCATCCGGCAGCTATGAAAGTGCTAATTCTGCAGCGCTTGCCGTTTGGGGTCTTGCGGCAATCAAGGGGCAGGTTGAAGATGGTGACCTTAAAGCCCGCATTGATTCCATGCTTGTCAAGGCACTTCCCTCTTTACTTAAATGGCAGAATGAGGATGGGAGCTTCGGCTTTGACCCTCAGGGAAAAGGAAGTTTCGACAGTCTGACCGGCAGACAGGTTATGATCGCACTGTGCATGATAGCGATTGATGACAATCTGTTCAATCATATCCGCTTAAATAAGTCGGTTTTGCTGGATTCCCATGTTCGCATTGAATCGGATGACCATTATCCGGTAGATGTATATATTTCCTCAGAAAAAAATGAACCTGTATCTTCCTCGATAGAAACGGCGTGGAGAAAGGCCGGGTTTGCCGGCGATTATGAGCTTGACAGTTACATATACCATCTAAACGGTTATGAAATATCTTTATGTGCTGAAGTTGAAGAATCTGACAACGAAATTATCGCTGTGTCAAAAGTAGCGACGAAGAGATCAGTCTTTGATGAGGCGGTTTTAGTCGGCGAAATGAACGAAACCCAGACAGTTCTTTTAAAAGATAAAGAGACCGGCCTGCCCCTTCCCGGGGTGATCATAACAATAAACGGTGAACCTGCCGGCTATGATCCGAATACGTGGCAGCCTTTATGTACGGGAGACGACGGACGTCTTGTCATCCCTGCCGACAATTTTCTTGCAGCAGGGACATACCTGATTTCAACTTCATCAAAGGGTATATCGAGAGATTTGTGCACTATATTCATTAATAAAGGTGAAAAGAGTAATAAGAGGGTAAGCGTACGAATTGAAGGGGCAGATAAGAATGTCCTGGATGAGAAACAAGTTCTGATTGAGACATCAGGCGATAAAGTTCTGACGGCATACGATGCCGTTGTAAAAGCATTGAAGACCAACGGCATTTCCTATGAAATACCGGGGGGCTATATATATATGATAGATGGTATCAGCGATCATTATTTTGACCTTCAAGGAGATGATTATGATTTTTGGAATTTTTATGTCAACGGCCGTCCTTCTGCGCTCGGTATCGACTGCCATGCCATAGATGACGGCGATGAATTGCTGTTGTTCTATGGCAATCGAAATACAATGCCTTCAGATATTGACTGGACTTATTTGCGACAGGAAAAAACCTTAACGATTACTATTACCGGTTTTCATTATGACTTTACTTCAGGCAATGAAATTGTAACGCCGATCGGTGGAGCAAAGATCACTGTTTTCGGAAAAGGGGTTGGCCCCACGACAGCAATATCTAACGGACAGGGAATAGCTTCCTTCCAAGGCATAGAAGCGGGCTCTTATAATGTTTGGGCGGAAAAACACGATACTTCGGCATCAAAGGAAGGATTATATATGCCTCAAATTGTCGGTCCCGCACCGGGCTATACTATACAAATTCCGCATCATATAAATGTGGAGGAAAATGCAAAGGTTATAGATTTAAGTGCCGTTTCAGCTGATGATCCTCAGTCAATCTCTGTGACAGGCGGAATAAGTGCGTATATTAAAATTAATACCGACGCGAATACTGAGCTTCCCTATATAAATAGTAAAAATATGATAGAGGGAACAGGTCTTTTGATCGAAAAAGGCACTAAAATTCTTTTATCCGGTGAGAATTGGGACGGGAATATAACCCTGCCTGTATTGACTTCCGCTTCGCTTCCCGGGAAATCTGTCTTTAAAGCGGTACACACAGGTTGTAATGATCGGGATATAGTGTTTGACAGGCCAGTACGCCTTGTTATCCCTGCTGCCTCAGAAAAAAAGATCGGCTTTACAGATTCATCAGGGGTTTTTACGGAGATTACAAAGACGCTGACATCGGATGTTGGAAATATTGTTAACAATCAGTTGGCGGATGAAGCGGCCGGCAAATATCCAAGAGGCGGCGACATGATAGTCTGGACCAGGCATTTAAGCACCTTTATCGCATATACGGACAGCGGAGGCGGCCAGGCAAAGCAAGATAAAGTAAGCCTGCGGGTCATAGGCTATAATGGGAAAACGTCTTACGATATGTTGAAGACGACTCAAATAGAAATATCGGGCAAGGATACCCCCTACAGCATTCTAATGAAGGCCGGGCTTACGATCGGAGGCAGCCATAACTATGTTGCTTCCATCAACGGACTTGGCGAAACAGATTACGGGCCCCAAAGCGGATGGAAATACAGCGTTAACGGTGAATATCCTTCTTTAAGTGCAGACAGCTATGTATTGAAGGACAAAGATTATGTCGTGTGGAGATTTGTTACCGATGCGGAAGATTCACGACAGGAAACGGCCCTTTCTGAAGATACTGGGCATGAAATTGTACATTTCAGGGATGTTGATTCATCTTTTTGGTTTGCTTCTTCCGTAAATCATCTGGCCTCCCTGGGAATTATAAGCGGTAAAGCCGAAGGTCTTTTTATGCCTGATGACAAAATGACTAGAGCTGAGTTGGCTGTGATTTTGAGCAGAATGGCTAAAGCAGATACGAAAAAATACGGGGAAGATCCATTTTCCGACGTAAGCGATAAGGATTGGTTCGGGGAGGCCGCCGTTTGGGCTAAGGAAACAGGCATATTTGCAGGCAGTAAAAATAAGGACGGCAGCAGCGCATTTAATCCCCATGCTAACATAACCCGCGAGGACCTGGCGGCTGTAATTTACAGATACGCGAGCAAGGTGGAAAACAAGGTGATTGCGGGCAAAGAAATGACATATGAATTCACCGATAAAGCACAGATTGCGACTTATGCGAGTTCTGCAGTGTTTGCTTTGCAAGGTGGCGGCATTATAAGCGGAGTAAAAAATAAGGATGGCAGTTTAAGTTTTCTGCCTAAAAACGATGCTACAAGGGCAGAGGCTGCCCGTGTTATCTCTGCTTTTCTGAGTAATACTAAATAAGGTTATGAAGGTAATGCTATGCGCGACAGTTTTTCAGACTATCATCCAATAATAAATTTAATTTACTTTTCCATATTGATAGTTTTCAGCATGGTGTATCTGCATCCTGTGCTGCTTAGCATATCGACGGTGGGAGCTGCGCTGTATTTCGTTTATCTTAACAGGGGAAGGGGGTTTCGCTTTATTTTAATTTTCCTGTTCCCGGGTATGGTGGCGGCAGGACTTGTAAACCCCCTGTTTAATCATAGGGGGGTGACCATTTTATTGTATCTTTCGGGGAATCCGATCACTTTGGAATCGATATTGTATGGTGCTGCGGCAGCTATGATGCTGGGTTCAATAGTGCTTTGGTTTTCATGCAGCAATTCCGTTATGAGTTCGGATAAACTCATCTACCTGTTTGGAAAGCTGCTCCCTTCCTTGTCCTTAATAATTTCCATGTCGCTGCGCTTTATTCCAAGGTTTCAGGCTCAGACTAAATTAGTTGCAAAAGGCAGGAGATGCATAGGCAGGGATGTGGGAAGCGGAGGCTTTATGGAAAGATTGAGAAACGGGATGTCCATTTTATCCGTAATGGTTACCTGGGCTTTGGAAAGTTCTATAGATACAGCTGATTCCATGAAATCAAGAGGTTACGGTCTTCCCGGCCGTACAAGTTTCTCCTTATACCATTTTGATGGAAGAGACAAAGCGGCTTTGATTTATATGTTGGGGTTATCGGCGTTAGTCGCTGCCGAAGCATTGCTTGGTACAATAGAAATCAGTTATTTCCCATCGTTTTATATGTCTGAAATCGATGTGCGTACTGTTATCGTCTATTTTGGATATTTTATGCTGTGTTTTGCACCGCTTATGTTAAATGTATTGGAGGCCCTTCATTGGCAGTATTTTCGATCAAGAATTTAAGCTTCACCTATCCTCAAAAGATAAATCCCGCCCTGTCTTCTATAAACATAAAGATAAACTGCGGCGAATTTATTTCTGTTTGCGGACAGACAGGCTGCGGAAAAACCACGCTTCTTCGCAATATGAAGACGATCCTTGCTCCTTATGGGAAGCTTGTAGGCGAGATAAAATTTTACAATAGGCCATTGAATGAGATAGGTCAAAGAGAACAGGCAGGGCGTATCGGGATTGTAATGCAAAATCCCGATGCGCAAATTGTTACGGATAAAGTTTGGCATGAGTTGGCTTTCGGAATGGAAAGTCTGGGATTTGACAAAGACATGATTAGGCTGAAAACAGCAGAAACAGCTGCCTTTTTTGGGATGCAGAATTGGTTTATGAAGGATGTGTTTCAATTGTCAGGGGGACAAAAACAGCTGTTGAATTTAGCCTCTGTTATGGTGCTCGAACCGGATGTCCTCATTTTGGACGAGCCGACTTCTCAGCTTGATCCTATTGCCGCTGAAAGCTTTCTTGAGACAGTGCACAGGATTAACAGGGAAATCGGTACCACCGTCATTGTTACAGAGCATCGTTTAGAAAATGTTCTGCCCATGGCCGACAGAGTAATAGTTATGGATAAAGGTACTGTCCTGGCAGACGGAAAGTCGGAACTTGTTGGCAAAGTTCTGTCAAAAATGAAACATCCTATGATTTTCGCTATGCCGACTCCGATGCAAATATATGACCAGTTGGGAAGGAAAACAGATAGATGCAGATGTCCTGTAACTATAAAAGAAGGCCGTGCGTTTTTAAGCGATGTTGTAGGTAACAGAAAGTTAAAAAGCGTAAGGATAGAGGATGGGAAATCAAAGGAGCGGTTTGGGGAGGCGGCGGCTGTGCTTACCGATGTTTGGTTCCGCTATGAAAAAAACGGAGATGATGTCATAAAAGGCCTTACATTCAGTGTACTGAAAGGTCAGTTATGCTGTATTCTGGGTGGCAACGGGACAGGGAAAAGTACAGCTTTAGGTATAATGGGCGGTATTCTCAGGGCTTATCGGGGCAAGGTGATTGTCGAAGGCAAGGACATCGGGAAATATAAGGGGGGGGAGCTGTATAGAGGCATCCTCGGAATGCTGCCCCAGGATCCCAAGTTAATTTTCGTGGAAAAAACCGTACAAAGGGAATTGACGGAGGTGCAGCGCGGCCTTTCGCCTGAGGAAAAAAATAAACAGGTTTTGGAGGTGGCAATAAAAACAGAGCTTATGGATTTGTTGGAGTCCCATCCTTACGATCTTTCAGGCGGTGAGCAGCAAAGATTGGCACTGGCTAAAGTACTGCTCACGAAACCCGGGATCCTTATCATGGATGAACCTACGAAAGGATTGGACGAGCATTTTAAAATGAAGCTTGCATCCATGCTTATAAAGTTAAAAAATGAGGGCGTAGCCGTTTTAATAGCTACACACGACATAGAGTTTTGCGGAAAATATGCAGACAGATGCGCTATGTTGTTTGATGGTAAAATTATCTCCCAAGGTACGCCTAACAAATTTTTTTCGGCGAGCAATTATTACACTACGGCAGCGAGCCGAATGTCCCGCCATATCTTTGAGAATGCGGTAACTTCTTTAGATGTTGTAAAACTGTACAAGGAAAATACGGAATGACCAATAATCGTTTAAAAATAAAGACAGTGAAATTTATTCTTTTGTTCGTTTTAACACCGTTGACAATTTGGGCCGGCGTATACTTTTTGGATGACAGAAAATACTTTTTTATCAGTCTTCTTATGATTCTTTATTCGATTGCAGCTTTTATAATTTCCTTTGAAATGAGAAAGCCCCAGGCAAGGGAGATGGTGCTTATAGCTGTATTGACGGCCATCGCTGTGGCGGGCCGTGCTGCATTTTTTATGATCCCTCAAATGAAACCGGTGATAGCTATAGTAGTAATTGTGGGGGTGTGTTTCGGGGGTGAGACAGGCTTTTTGACCGGAGCCATGACAGGATTGATATCCAGCATGTTTTTCGGTCAGGGTCCTTTCGTTCCTTGGCAGATGTTCGCTTTTGGCGTCATCGGATATCTGTCAGGTGTTTTTGCAAAAAACGGGTTAATTAAAATTAAGGCCCGTCAGCTCGCCGTATTCGGAGGACTGTCGGCTTTTTTTCTGTATGGTTTCATTATGGATGTCTGTTCGGTTTTGATGTGGACCGGGCAGCCGACATGGGAGTTGCTTATCACAGCCTTTGCTGCGGGTTTGGTCTTCAATTTAATGCATGCGGGATCCACTGTATTGTTTTTGCTGCTTCTGTCGCGGCCTATGGTAGAAAAAATTATGCGCATCCGGACTAAATATGGGATGCAGGGTGATTTTCCTCTTCATTTTCTTTGATGTATACTTTAGGTACTCTGTGTCCTATGCGGCTTATTATTTCATAGCTTATGGTGTTTGTTTTTTCGGCAATTTCATCGGCTGAAATGCTTTTATTCCCCTGGCTTCCAATTAGAACAGCTTCGTCATATTTACGTACGCCTGGGATATGGGTCACATCAACCATGCATTGATCCATACATATATTCCCCACAACAGGGGCGTATTCATCATGTATCAACACTCGCCCTTTTCCTGTCAGCAATCGGGGGTAGCCGTCTGCGTAGCCGATTGGAAGCGTCGCTATCAGGCTTTCTTTTTTTGTAATGTATTGTCTGCCGTAGCTTATAGAATATCCGGCGGGAACCCGCTTAAGATATATTATGCCGGCTTTCAACGTCATGGCAGGTTTTAAATTTAGGATTTTGTCATCTCTTTCTTTGCCCGGGTAACATCCGTACAAAACGAGTCCGGGCCTGACGGCTTCAAGATACGATTCGGGGTACTTCATAATAGCCGCGCTGTTGGCTATGGTGCGATAACCGGCAGGAACCCCGGCAGTCTCGGCCTTTTTTGTGAATTCTTTAAATTTCCTAATTTGTTTTTCTGTGAAGGATTCATCGTCTTCATCCGCTACGGCGAGGTCGGAAAAGAAGCCCTTGATTCTAATGTTCGGTAATCGGCATATTC
>CAYRNC010000013.1:20078-31284 GCA_964425645.1 uncultured Oscillospiraceae bacterium
GCTGTTTTTTGAAGGCAAGAATCCGATCCGGCCCATTCCTGTATCCACCGCAAGCAAAACATCAACGGTTTTTTTTGCCTTAACGGCTAAGCATGAAAGGATGCGAGTATCCATATATGAGGCCATCACGGGAGTGATATCGTATTCAATTAAATCATCGTGATAAACCCAAGGGGTCAAAGTCAGCATGATGATTGGACAGTCGATGCCTGCTTTTCGAAGTTCAATAGCCTCACTAAGCGTGGCTACACCCAATGAAGACACCCCGTTCTTTATAATAACTTCCGCGGTGCGGACAGCGCCGTGCCCGTAAGCGTCAGCTTTAACGATTCCTATAATTTCCCGATCTCCGGTAATTTTGGCGATTTCCTTTATATTATGTTCGATGCAGCTAAGGTTTATTTCCGCCCAAGCAGGGCGTAGGGTCTCTTTTAACATTTAGTCATTCCTCATCTCTTCAGTCAGTTTGATAATAGCTATTATAAGTATACATAGTTTTTTGCGAATATCAATATTAGGGATTCGTTAGATTTCTATTTTTAATTTAAGCTGTGACCGGACAAAACACACGGGCCAGTTGTCTGTTAATTGCGTTGATTCCCAATACATAGCATCTAATTATTGTTTGACAATTAACGCTGTTTGTTGTATTCTTTTACTATAGGTAAAGCAAAATAGAATGATGTGTCTCCGATTTCTGTTGACAGGCGATACCGTTTGCCGGTAGAAACGATAGGGTAGGGAGAGTGATCCCCCTGCCTGCCAGTGTGCAAAGGAGAAATGATGCCGTTTGGTGCGTCATTTTACTTTGCTTTTTTGTTTTGCGTCATTCAGTTTAGAAAGGATGAATGGAACCATGAAAAGACTGAGGTTTTCAAAAGAAAAATGCATCGGTTGCCAACTTTGTGCACAGGCATGTTCTGCCATGCATGAAGGAATGTACATTCCTTCTAAAGCCAGGATCGGTATTGAAACCTATTACGATCGGGGCGGATCCTTAAAGTACAAAGATTCCTACTGTAATCTTTGCGGAATTTGTTTTAAAAATTGTCCAACCAACGCTATCAGCATGACTGACAAAATAAAAGTCGATCACGATATTTGTATAGGCTGCGGAACTTGTCAGGAGAAATGTCCAAGGAACGTGGTAAAGATCATCGATGGTAAATCGTACATATGTGATACTTGTGATGGTGATCCCATGTGCGTAAAAGTTTGCCCGCAAGGGGCCCTCAGGTATGAATAAGGAAAGGAGAGAGATCAATGTTTGGGTATCAGAATAAAATTCTTAGAATAGATCTGAGTAAAAAAGAAGCTAAGACGGAACCTCTCCGCATGGACTGGGCGGAAAAGTATATTGGTTCCAAGGGCCTGTCCATTAAATATCTATATGAGGAACTAAAACCGGGGGTAGATCCTTTATCTCCCGAGAATAAGCTAATTTTTATGACGGGACCCCTTACGGGGACGACAGTTCCCTGTTCCGGCAAGCTGGCGATTGCCGGAAAATCTCCGGCAACGGGGACTATTTGTGATTGTTCGATGGGAGGCCATTCGGCTCTAAAAATTAAGTATGCAGGCTATGATGCTGTCATCTTTGAAGGCAAGCTCGATAAGCCCGGATATATAGTTATCGATGATGAAAATATCAGCTTTAAGGATGCCGGAGATCTTTGGGGTAAGGGTTCTCACGAAACAGAGGCTGATTTGATCAATGAATACGGGTTAGATTACAGCGTAATCTCCATCGGGCCGGCCGGGGAAACGCTGTGCGGGATGGCTTGTATTAACTCTGATTATTACAGGCAGGCCGGCAGAGGCGGCATGGGAGCCGTTATGGGAAGCAAGAATCTAAAGGCTGTATTGGTAAAAGGTACCGGTGGCGTTAAGATTCCCAATATCGAAGAGGCCACCAAGAGATTTCTTGAGATGCAAAAAGAGGACACTCTTTTGGAGGATAACACCTTCGTGTTCGATTGCGGAACTACGGCATTTTTGGAAGCGTGCCAGGACGGTGGAATTTTACCGAAAAATAATTTCTCCGATACTACGGACGATGACTGGGAAAAATATAACGGCGATGTCTTGCTTGAGCATCTTGAAGGGAAAAGAGGATGCGGGAGCTGTGCTCTGGGCTGCGGAAATTTTCTTAAAATTGGAGATGCCATCTGTGAAGGACCTGAATATGAAAGCATGGCCGTTGCGGGACCGAATGCCGGAAATACAGACCCTAAGGCTATAGTCAAAGCGAACCAGGTTGCAGATGACATGGGTCTTGATACTATAAGTGCAGGCGATGTTATAATATGGGCCATGGAGATGACAGAAAAAGGGATACATGATTTCGGTATTCGTTTTGGAGAAATGGACAAATATATAGAATATTTGAAGTTGATGGCAAAGGGTGAAGGCATCGGTGCCGAACTTGCTATGGGTGTAAAGAAACTCTCTGAAAAGTATGGAGGAGAAGATTTCGCCATGCACGTCAAAGGGCTTGAATATCCGCAATACGAACCACGGGGTTCATGGGGCATGTCACTTGCTTATGCAGTTTCTGACAGAGGCGCCTGCCACATGAGAGCCTATGCTCCCAATGAAGAAGTATTTGCTGCGTCAATTCCGCCTTATACACCGGAAGGTAAGGGGCAGATGGTCTTTGATCTCGGGCAGTGGAATGCCGTAAAATTCTCTATGTGTGTTTGCGACTTTTGGGGAACGCTTGGTTTGGAAATGATGGCAGAGATCCTTACTTTAGTAACCGGAAAAGAATGGACAGCCGATGATATGGCGGAAATCGGTACACGAGTGCTAAATATCGCAAGAGCCTTCAACCAAAGAGAAGGATTCAGCGCGAAAGATGACACCGCCCCGAAGCGTATTTTTAAGGAAGCTTTAGTAAATGGACCGGCCGCCGGGCAGAAGATTCCCGAGGAAGCGTTCGAGGATATGAAGCAGCAGTACTATAAGGTGCTCGGTTGGGATGAAAACGGGATGTTGCCTGAAAGTCTGCTTGCCACCCTATAGCATACGGAGGTTAAACCGGTTGATTATTACTGTTAAGTTAAAAGGCAGTTTAACAAAATATTTTGATGGATTAAAGGAGAAAACCGTAGAAGTTCCCGATGGCAGTACCGCTGAAGAGGCTCTGAAATTCGTAGGAATTGACTGGAAGAAGATTGATACTTTCGGATTTGTAGCGATTAATGGTAAGCGGGTAATGATTTACGACAAATTAAATGAGGGAGATGAACTTAAGGCCTATTCCAAAATTTCCGGAGGATGATACAGATCCGACCGGGTGCAGGGTTTCATCTATACCAAACAGGGTATATTTTAATACTGGTGCGGAGGTTTAAGATGAAAACTATTAAGGGGCTTTGGGCTGTACCCGGTCGGATATTATTGTTGCTAACGATGTGTGCCTTGTTGTTGATCGCCTGTTCAAACGAGGCTGAAATAAGGGAGAATCCCGTTCGGCTTGCAGTTTCGTCAGATCTAAATGAGAGTGGAATTTTGGATGTGCTTATTTCGGAATTTACCCGCCGTACAGGGTGGGTTGTCGAAGTGACAGCTCTGGATATTGAATCTGCCGTAGCTTTAGGGAAGCAGGGTTTGGTGGATGTTCTTTTGATTAATTCACCGGAAGCTGAAATGGGATTTATTGAGGAAAACCACGGTTATGGCCGAATGTCGGTTATGTCCCTTGTGTTTGAGGATGCTGCTTTGATAAACCGGTTCAGCATCCTGATCGTTGACCCGGGTAAAGGGGAGGAAATAAATTCGATAGGAGTCGAGGATCTGAAAGAATGGATTACAGGGCGGAAGGCCCAGTCCATGATAGGCAATTACAAAGTGAATGACAGCGGCGGTTGCTATTTTATCCCTAATGCCCCTAGGCCTTCCCGAGCCCCTATATGAAGACCCTTTGGCGGTTGTTAGGGTAACAACAATTGTTGATCATTCTACCGAATATCGGTATAATGAATTACACTAAGAATAAATATAGATTTCCGAGCTGATTAGCCTAAAACGCAGGTCATGGCTATCAGCCGATGGGTGTCGGGAGAAATCCGGGCGCCTCCCGCGGTTGGAAAGGAAAGCTGTTAAAAAGATTAATCTCTTCCTTCTGCAGCGGATGGGATCTTTTTTATTCCAGCTAAAATTATCCGTCTGCCTGCGGTCGGAGCGAAAGGTCGGGAGATGAAAATGTTTAAAAACAAAAGAAAATTTGTACTGGTACTGATTTCTGTAATGGTGCTGGCACTGCTTAGCGGATGTGGCGGAGATGCAGTCACGCCCGATGATGATGAAAACGGGCCTGCAGATATTAAAGGCTCCATATTGTTGGCTACGACTACAAGCACCCAGGATAGCGGCTTGCTCGATATCCTTTTGCCTGAATTTACAAATGACACCGGCTGGGAAGTCGATGTAGTGGCGGTAGGCTCAGGTGCCGCAATGGAAATGGGCATGAACGGCGAAGCAGATGTCCTTTTAGTTCATTCCCCCGCAGCTGAAAGAGATTTTGTGGCGGCAGGTCACGGGCCGGAGCGCTATGATGTAATGTATAACGATTTTGTTATCATAGGTCCGGTTGAGGATCCGGCTGGTTTGAAGGCTGACGCAGGTTCGGATGCAGTGGCGGCTTTTAAAATCCTCTCCGAGCAGCAGGCGACATTTGTATCAAGAGCGGATGAATCCGGAACTCATAAAAAAGAATTGGATATTTGGAAAGCGTCGGATATTACTCCCAAAGGAGATTGGTATGTTGAGGCCGGTCAAGGTATGGGTGCGGTTATAACCATGACTAACGACATGTTGGGCTATTCTCTTTCCGACAGGGCTACATGGCTTAGCTATGCAGCTAATACAGATTTAATGATAGTGACTGAGGGAGATACCAGATTGTTTAATCAGTATGGAGTAATTGTTGTAGATCCTGAGAAAAATGACAAAATCAATGCGGAAGGCGCTTTGGATTTTCAAAGTTGGTTTTTGTCAGAAAAAGCTCAGGGTATGATAGGCGAATACGGCATAGCTGAATACGGAGCACCTTTATTTACTCCTAATGCTACGGGTGAACCCACCGAGGATTAAGTATGTATGAGAATTGCAGGGCAGAACAGTTTTTTGCCCTGCAATTGATATTAACTGTCCAGCTTTTAAATATATACGTCGGGGGATTTATTTATGCACGAACTGGCAAGGGGACTAAATGTAGCTGTATCTATGCTGCTCAGCTTCGATCCCGAAATTTATGAAATTGTAGGCCTTTCCCTTAGAGTGTCTTTGTCCGCAGTGATTATTTCTTCAATCGCAGGCGTACCGATCGGCGTACTGCTGGGATTATATAATTTCCCGGGTAAGCGCATTGTAATAAGGTTGATATACACATTAATGAGCCTGCCTCCGGTCATTGCGGGATTGGTGGTTTTTTTATTCATAATGAGAAAAGGCCCGCTGGGTTTTATGGGGCTAAGCTTTACACCGACTGCTATGATAATCGCGCAGATATGTCTTGTTACCCCAATAATCATCGGTCTCACATTTAATATTGTGAAGGATAAGGCAGACATCGTTAAAAGGCTGGCATTTACGCTTGGTGCAAACCGTGTCGAGTCGGTAAGGCTTTTGCTTTATGAGATGAGGGTGGGTATTTTGGCGGCCATTGTGACAGGGACAGGCCGGGCAATATCGGAGGTCGGGGCTGTAATGTTGGTTGGGGGCAATATTGTAGGCAAAACCCGAGTTATGACTACCTATATAGCTCAACTTCAAAGAATGGGGAATTACGATAGAGCTATAGCCGTTGGAATAGTCCTTTTGCTTATTGCATTTACTATTAATGTTATACTTTATCACGTACAGGAAAAACAGGGATAGATGGATATCAGAATTGAAAATCTAACAAAAGTATACGGAGAGCGAAAGGTCCTTGATGTGGAAACCCTCTCAGTTAAAAAAGGGGATCTTTGCGGCATCATCGGATCTAACGGGGCAGGTAAAAGTACTCTGCTGAATATAATTGCCGGTTTGGACAAGCAGACCGAGGGTCGGATATTTTATGGAAAGGATCAGACAGAGGAGGTCCCCGTCAGAAATATGACCTTGGTATTTCAAAAACATTATCTCATCCGCACCACGGCCGAAAAAAATATATCATACCCTTTGAAAATCAGGGGCTGGGATAAGGAAAGAATCAGAAGGCGTACAGAGGAATTAATAGCGGAAATGGGGCTGTCGGGGGTAAAAAAACAAAAATCCTGGACTCTGTCGGGAGGAGAATCACAAAAAGTAGCTTTATGCAGGGCGCTTTCCTTCAGGCCCGGGCTGCTTCTGTTAGATGAGCCTATGGCTAATATAGATCCTTCCACTACAGCGGAACTTGAAAAAATGTTAAAACAGATCAATAGAAATGAAAGGACCACCATTCTTATAATAACCCATAATCTTGCCCAGGCAAAAAGACTATGCGACCGTGTTGTATTTCTTAATAAGGGCAAATTAGAAGAATCAGGTACAGTAAATGATTTGTTCGGCGCGCCAAAAAACCCCATTACTCGCCGATTTATTGACGGAGAACTGTTGTTATGAAACTGTTAAAAGTAGATACAATCAAAGAAATTCAAGAAAAACTGGACGCTTATTTTTCTGCCTTGGAAAAACAAACAGAAAGCATAGATTTAAGGGACGCATGCGGCCGTTACTTAGCGGAGGATGTATTTGCAGATATGGATTTACCGTCCTTCAGAAGATCGGTTGTGGACGGTTACGCGGTTCGCGGTGCTGATACCTTCGGAGTCAGCGAAAGCGTCCCGGTGTTTTTAAATGTTGTGGGTGTTGTAGAAATGGGGGAGGCTGCCGAATTCGAAATTCAGCCCGGCGAGACAGCGTATGTGCCTACGGGCGGAATGATACCCGAAGGGGCTGATGCTATGGTAATGGTAGAGCACGTAGAGCATCTGGCCGAAGATCTCATAGGTGTTGGAAAGCCTGCAGCCCCAAATTCTAATTTAACAAATACAGGGGATGACTACAAAGAGGGAGATCATTTTTTTAGAAAAGGGCATCGAATTCAAGTTAAGGATATAGGTCTTTTGGCTTCCTGCGGCAAAGCGAGGGTTCATGTCTACAGAAAGCCCAGGCTCAGTATTCTTTCTACAGGTGATGAGCTTGTAGATCCTTCGGATAAACCTTCCCTTTGTCATATAAGGGACATTAATGCCCATGCAATTGACGCTTTTGCAAAAGCTGCCGGGGCGGAGGTGCTGTCTATGAAAATAATTTCCGATGATTATGAAATTTATCGTAAGGAAGCGGACGAGGCATTAAAACACAGCGATATTCTCATAATATCCGGAGGCAGCTCGGCAGGAAATAAGGATATGACTGCGCGGGTAATTGACTCCCTTGGCAGACCCGGCGTAATCACCCATGGTTTGGCCATAAAACCGGGGAAACCCACTGTTGTAGGAATATTTGAAAATAACGGGCAAGTTAAATGTGCCGTCGGTCTGCCAGGCCATCCTATGTCAGCGATAATTGTCTACGATGTGCTCGTAAATCAATTTTTAAAAAAATATTTCTTAGGTAACACAGATCTTCCCCAGGTTATCTCGGCCCAGGTCACGGAAAACATACATGCGGGTGAGGGGAGGGAGACATATCAGCTGGTGAGTTTGGAACGGACGGAAGATGATAATAAGCAGATAAAATGGTTGGCAAGGCCGGTAAGAGCCAAATCCGGTTCCATCTCTCAATTGATGCGGGCAGACGGATATATTGTAAGATAAACGTGAATATATTGTAATAGAAACCGATTCGGAGGGAGTAGAGAAAGACCGATCGGTAGAAGTCGTTTTGATTGCGAAAGGGTATTAGAAATTATGGAACACAAAGGAGCAAAACCGATAAACCCGACAAGAAAGCGCTATTTGTCGAATACTGATATCGACGATGCTATAAATTTATATCTGGAAGAATTAAACGACATGAAGGATACTGTTTTGATTGAAACAGTGGATGCGAGAGATGCTTTAGGCCGTATAACGGCAAAACCGGTTTTTGCCAGGATCTCTTCCCCCAATCATAACGCTGCAGCTATGGATGGTATAATGGTTATTGCAAAGCGAACTTATACTGCAAGCGAAGCTAATCCGGTTACCCTTTTCCTAGGAGAAGATTTTGAATATATTAACACCGGGCATCTGATTGTTGAGCCATATGACAGCGTAATAATGATCGAAGATGTGGTGGGGCTCAGCGAGGATAAGGTAACTGTAACCGTCCAGGCCTCTCCCTGGCAGCATATTCGCCCTATAGGCGAAGATATAGTGGCCGGAGAAATGATTCTTCCGGAAAAGCATAAAATAAGGCCTATGGATATCGGTGCCGTGTTAAACGGCGGTGTTGTCGAAGTGGATGTCTATGAGCGGATTCGGATAGGCATTATGCCTACGGGAAATGAAATTGTGGATAAATACGACAATCTTTCACTAGGTCAATCTTTTGATACTAACTCATGGACTTTCAAAAGCATTGTAGATACATGGGGGGGGGCGGCAGAACGGATTTCACCGGTTCCCGATGACTATGAATTGTTAAAAACAGCTCTTACAGGGCTGCTGGAGCGGAATCATATCGTAATCATTAATGCGGGATCATCTGCGGGCAGCAAGGATTATACCGCAGATATTATTGAAGAGTTAGGAAAGCTATATTTTCACGGACTTGCCATCAAACCCGGAAAGCCAACAATACTGGGGTGTGTTAAAGAGAAACCGGTCATCGGTGTTCCCGGTTATCCCGGGTCCGCCTTTTTAGCCTTTGAGGAGATTGTGGGGCCTGTCTTCAGGCGGTTGCAAAGAGCTAAAACAGCGAAATCCAAAACGATGACAGCTGTCGTGTCCCGAAGGGTTGTATCTTCTTTGCAACACAGGGAATACATCAGAATAAAGCTCGGAAAAGTCGGTGATAAACTTATCGCCACTCCTTTACAAAGAGGTGCGGGGATAACAATGTCCCTTGTCAAGGCTGATGGGTTATTGATCGTTCCTCAAAACAGTGAAGGCTGCGAGGCGGGCGAAAAGGTCCGGGTGGAATTGACTAAGGATATCGACATAATTAAAAAAACCATTGTATCCATTGGAAGTCATGATCTGATCATGGATTATATAGCAAATTTACTGGAAAAGATGGATGACGGGACTGAAGAAACCGGCTTTCATCTTTCATCGTCTCATGTGGGAAGCATGGGCGGAATTTTGGCCCTGTCCAGGGGTGAGGCCCATATTGCCCCCATTCATTTATTAGATGAGGTTACAGGGCAGTATAATACTTCCTATATCGAGCGATACCTTAAAAATGAAAAGGTCACGCTTATAAAAGGCGTCAAACGCCAGCAAGGCCTGATTGTGGCAAAAGGGAACCCCAAAGATATTTACGGTATAGAAGATTTAATCCAAAAGGATATCTCATTTGTCAATCGGCAAAAAGGATCGGGAACCAGGATTCTTACGGATTACCTTTTAAAGCAAGCATCGATTAGGACAAATTTGATTTCAGGGTACGAAAGGGATATGACGACCCATATGGCTGTAGCCGCAGCGGTGAAAAGCGGTACCGCTGATGTGGGGGTCGGCGTATATTCTGCGGCGCATGTGATGGATCTTGATTTTATACCCATTGGCTATGAGGAGTATGATTTTGCGGTACCGAAACGATATCTGGAAACTGATATGATAAAAGCTTTCAGAAAGGTGCTTGAAGGCAAGGATTTTTTAGATATACTAAGCAATTTGGGGGGTTATGATTTAGCGGAATAAGAGGAGGCAAAGAATGTGCTTGAAAATCGCTACTTAAGAAATATGAACACCTTTACAGCTGAGGAGAACCTGCGTTTTAAGGATTTTAAAGTGTGTGTGGCAGGCTGTGGCGGTTTAGGCGGCTACGTAATAGAAGAGCTGGGGCGGCTTGGAATTGGCAGGATAACCGCAATTGACGGTGATACATTTGATGAAACAAATCTCAATCGCCAATTATTTTCAACTGTAAGTCAAATAGGGGAATACAAAGTACAGGCGGCCTTTTTGCGTATGAAAGAAATCAATCCCGGCGTAGAAATTATACCGATTCGTGCTGTGATTAGTGAGACAAACTGTGCGGATTTAATAAAAGATAATGATTTAGTGGTTGATGCATTAGATAACATACCGACAAGACTATTGCTGGAAAGATATTGTGAAAAATTAAGAATGCCGCTCGTTCATGGAGCCATCGCAGGATGGTGCGGGCAGGTTTCTGTAGTTCTTCCCGGTGACAAGTCGCTTTTAAGCCTTTATGGATCCGATTCAAATCATGGCGAAGAAGTTCAACAGGGAACCCCCGCTTTTACACCTGCCTTGATCGCATCCATTCAAGTAGCTGAATCCATAAAAGTTCTTTTAAATAGAGGTAAAACACTGCATAAAAAACTTCTGTCTGTAAATCTTCTTGAACATGAATATGAGATATTTGATCTATAGGTTGGCTTGTTTATTTAATAGGTATTCCATGGCACAGGCCCCCTTATAAACCACTTTAAAGCCCCTGTTCTTTGCATATTCTACAAGCCCATCATTATATGTTCCCGGCTGAAACCAGATATAAGGAATTATTCGAGGATCCGTTTTCTGAAGATATTCTAAAATAATTTCCGAAGAGACCACAAAAATCGCACATTCGGGGGGTTTTGGCAAAGCTTCAAGGCTTCTATAGTATTTAATACCGTCATTTATTCCCTCATATATGGGATTAACCGCATAGGTTTCATATCCGTGTGACAAAAAAGTTTTATGGATGCGATTTGATATTTTATTCGAGTCAGGAGTAACACCTACTACGGCCCACACTCTTTTTCCCATCATTTCATCCATCATTTTTTCATTTTCCAACAGTATAGCCTCCCTTAATTTCTGAACTGCTTTAATATATTCCCTAATTTCCTTTATGCAAAACATAAACTTAGAAATGATGCACCATAGCAGAAACTGAAAAGTGATACATAATCCTAACAGGAAAATAATAAAGGAACAGAGGAACAAAGCAAATCAATATTGAAATGCTTCGCTTCATATGCTAAAATATCAACGTACTGATGCTCCCGTAGCTCAGGGGATAGAGCGTCGGTTTCCTAAACCGTGCGTCGGATGTTCGAATCATCTCGGGA
>CAYRNC010000014.1:0-10172 GCA_964425645.1 uncultured Oscillospiraceae bacterium
TATTAAAAATGCATTTACTGTATTTGATATTGTGGAAACATATAATATTTTCATTAAACTTTTTTAAATAAATTAACTCCTATTATTAAGAGGTTTAATAATTCTTGCGGGGTTCCCTACAGCTGTACTGAAGCCAGGGATATCTTTAATAATAACCGTCCCCGCACCAATAATACTTGCTTCGCCAACAGTTCTATGGGGAATTATCTTAACACCCGTTCCCAAAAAACATCCTTCCTTCAATGTTGTAAATCCGGATAAATTGCATCCGGGCATGACAGAAACATAATTTTCGAAAATATTGTCGTGCCCTATTGTACAGGCAAGATTAATCAGACAATGCTTTCCTATTTTTACATCATTACTTATAATGCTTCCGGCTGCAACAATGCTTCCTTCACCTATTTTTGAACTGCCGGAAATTATAACACTTGGATGAATTAATGTCTCCCATTCAATGTTGCATATTTTCCGGACAAGATTTTTTCTCACATCACCATTTTTTATCGAGATTATTCCATATAGTTTTTTTGCCGTAGCTACTTTAGAAAGATAATCACTGTTTCCCAGGACTTTATATCCGTTAATCTCAATATCCTGCTCCTTATAATCATCTATATATCCCAATAGATTATACCGCATCGCGACCCTGTTTATATCATCAATCAACCAGGCAATTTCTTTACCGAAATCCCCCGCCCCGATTATTACAATGTCCTTCATCTATCTTACCTACCCTTTAAAAGTTTCCATTGTTTCCGACGTATCAGAGGTAATGTCCTTTTTATTTACAACGTTTTTTACTGTCTTTAGTATTATCCCCAAATCAGAAGCCAGGCAATTATTATCAACGTATTCAACATCAAAAGCGAATCTCTTTTCCCAGCTTATTGCATTTCTTCCGTTGATCTGGGCTAAGCCTGTCAATCCCGGCCTTACCTGATGTCTGCGCCTTTGATTTTCATCGTAAAGGGGCAAATATTCCACCAGTAGCGGCCTTGGTCCTACTATGCTCATATCCCCTTTAAGAATATTCCATAATTCCGGCAACTCATCCAAAGAGGTGCTTCTGAGCCATTTACCGAACCTTGTAAGACGGTCTTTATCCGGAAGCAATTTCCCGGATTCGTCTTTTTCATCTGTCATTGTTCTAAACTTATAAAGCGTAAATATCTTTTCATTGAGGCCCGGGCGCTGCTGTTTGAAAATAACCGGCGACCCTAGCCTTATTCTTACTAAAAAGACAACCGCTAACAGAACCGGGGAAAGAAGAACCATGCCTATAAAAGAAAATACAATATCCATCAGTCTTTTTATGACCCTTTCATATAAACCATTCTTTCTTCTTAATCCCATAATCTTTTCACGGCGGCACATATCCTTGTTAAATCCTCATCCGTCGTCTTCGTATCGCTTGGTAAACATATGCCGCGCTCAAATATAAGTTCCGACATGCCGCTTCCTACAAAATCATATTTCATAAAGAAAGGCTGCATATGCATAGGTTTCCAAACGGGCCTGCTTTCTATGTTTTCCCTTTCCAAAGCTTCCATTACGGATACAGGGTTTTTTGATCCTTCAAGAAGCATGCATGAAAGCCAGCAGTTCGGTTCATTCCAATCGTTGATCGGCATAAACCTGATACCGCCTAATCCGCTAAGTTCCTTTTTGTAGAATTCAAATATGTATCTTTTCTTTGATACTCTTTGATCCAATACTTTTAACTGTCCTCTGCCTATTCCCGCCGCTATGTTACTCATGCGATAATTATAACCCAGTTCACTATGCTGATAGTGTCTTGCCGGATCCCTAGATTGAGTTGCCCAGAATTTAACCTTATCTATTCTTTTTTCATCATTCGATACAAGCATACCCCCTGCGGAAGTGGTTATTATCTTATTACCGTTAAATGAATAAACTCCGTAATCCCCCAAGGTGCCTGCAGATTTCCCCTTGTAAAGTGTCCCGAGACTTTCTGCCGCATCCTCGACAACAGGCACATCATATTTCCTGCATAAAGATAATATGGGATCCATGTCCGCTGCAAGACCGTAAAGATGTACCACCGTGACAGCCTTTGGAAGTTTACCTCGTTTCTCATATTCTTTAAACGCTTTTTCAAGCTGATCAGGATCCATATTCCATGTCTGCTCATCACTATCCAAAAACACTGGAATCGCATTGAGATAGATAATGGGATTTGCAGTGGCAGAAAAGGTCAGGCTTTGGCAAAAAACAATATCCCCTGCACCTACGCCGGCTGATTTCAGCGCAAGGTGAACAGCTGCCGTACCTGAGGACAGCGCAACAGCATGTTTCGCTCCAATCTTTTTCGCGAATTCTACTTCAAAATTATCAACGTTAGGACCAAGAGGAGCAATCCAATTTGTATCAAAAGCTTCTTTTATGTAATTTTGTTCATAACCCTCGCTGCTCATGTGGGGCGAGGATAGAAAAATTCTTTCACCCATAATCATTCATACCTGTATAACCGTTTTATGATATCCGCCCCTTTGTTTGATTATCGATCCTCCCCCGGATTTATTGTTCTTTTGTGTATCCTAAAATACAGGAAATGCACTTAGCGGCGATTTCTTGGTTATAAGAACATGGTTTTAACGCTGTCTAATCAAGAAATATAATACCATTATATAAGGTGTTTTACAAGCCTATAGGCCGTAGAAGGCGCAGGTCATGGCCGCCACATCACCCCTGGTTAAATCGGAAAAGGCAGCCCTGGCAAAAGTTAAATAACCCTGCTCCACCGCCTTCTTATCCGATGTATCATAAGTATAGTCGGTCATTATGCCTTTGGCACGAAGAAGCACGGTACAGTAATCCAGTTTTTTGGCCATGCCGGATGAACCATAGACACTGTCACCCATACCTACAACCAATCCTTTATCATAGCAGTAACCAACGTAAGGCATAGCCCATTCAGGAACATCACGAAAAGCGTCCTTGCATGTTTTAATGTAATAGGACGGGTTCGACTGAATATAGGTTATTCCCCCTGTAATTCGAGTAAGCATGACCGCCATCTCTGCTCTGGTGAGTCGGTCATTAAGACGAAATCCAGCCTTATCCCCTAAAAACAGGCCTGATGATCTAAGCAAATTCGCTTGATTCTCAGTCCTGTTTCTGTAAAATGTATCCCTTGCTATATCTTCATTTAAGTCGGGATCCCGCTTATGCACATTCATCGCATAGAATTCTTTTTCATCAAGAAGCAAATATCTTTTGCTTAACCTTTCCATTTCGGCATTACCCGGTTTCCTGCCTGAAATGACAGGGTCATTGAAGGTCACATCCACATAAAGCCATTTGCCATCTACAAGAACCGTATTCCAAACGTGCCTGCCTCCATCGGCAGATCCGTAGATATTCAAAACCGGAATAGAAAGCTTTTTCATTATAAGATTAAAAGCCATAACGTATCCCTGGCAGACAGCCTCACCTTTAATAAGTGCCCCGTATGCACTCCAAAGGCTTTTGTTTTTTTCATTGACTACTTTAGGGTAGCTCACATGATCTATAAGGTACTGATTGACCGTTTCAACCATCTTTCTATCGGATAAATCCTTTGATCGAATATCAGCGGCTATCTTTTCTGCTTCAGACACAGCCTCAGCATATTGCTCTTTATCGCCTATATCCATAGAAGCGTTAAATTTGATTATCTTGTTTGTGCTGTCCATCGTACAGGACGTTTTAATCCCTATCGCATTGAAATCGATAAAGCTAAGGCAAAGGTTCGTCGTCTTTTGGGCAAATTGTTTACCGTTCACCGTCATTTTATCAATATCGCCTTTATCGCTGTAATAAAGGCCCTTAAAGCAATCTATATTAAAAGCGGACGGAGGCAGCTGTCTAACAAACTTTTCTGAAGCTCTTATATATTCCAAACCCGGGTCCTTTTCACAGTAAGCAAATGAACCGGTCCCGCCTGAAACAAACATAGCGATGATAATTATCGCCGTTACTGATTTCCTGGTAAACCTCATAGCATCGTCCCCCGATAATGAATAATTATCCCTTACCTGCGAAGAAGATCTCTCAGCATAGAAATCTCATCCACCTTAAAAATTTTCAAAAGAATTAAGTAAAAGAGCATCGCTGCTATCACTGCAAGACCAAGTGAAACCACATTGGGTGCAAAAAGCAACTTTCTCAAAGGGCCGTATACCCCATAGGAAAGCCCTACGGATAGCAGCGCTGCGACTGCAATTTTAATCATCTTGTATCGCCCCTCATGCATTCTGATATGAGGATATTTTCTCCTCATTCCACAGTAAAGCAGAATTGTGTTTAGCACTGCCGCAACGCTCGTTGCAAGTGCGAGGCCTCTGTGGGCCATGGGCCCTACAAGAATCAAATTAAGGACTATATTCACAGACGCCCCCGCTACGCCATATACCACCGGTGTCTTCATATCCTGCAAGGCAAAATAGACTTTTACAAGAAGAGCGTTGACAGCAAGAAAGGTAAGACCTATCGCATAGTAGAAAAAAGCCGAGCCGGTCAAATCCGTGGAGGCTGCGTCAAAGGCACCCCTTTCAAATACTATTTGAACCACCTCTTTACTGTAAAGCATGGCACCAAGAGAGCAGGGAATACCGATGATAACGTTTATCGTCATACCCTTGCTTAGAAATTCATTGAAGCTGCCGTAATCCTCCCTTGCAACCGCCTGAGTCAACTTAGGATAGATGATGGTTACTATTATGGTGACAGTCAGCGCAGTGATCAAACCGCTTAGTAAATTACCGTAATTCAAAGCGGATACACTTCCCTCTATAAGCCTCGATGCCAACATCTTATCGACAAAGGTATTTATTTGACTTACCGTGCTGCCAATAAAAACAGGTAAAGCAAGGTAAATTATTCTGCGCGCCGATCTTCGCACTTTAAAATTAAACCTGTGGTGAAAACCATTTTTAGCAGCTCCGATCCAAACTGTTACAGAATAAAAAACGCTGCCCAGCAATAAGCCGAAGGGCAAAATATAATGGCTTACAAGTGCGCCTACAACGATGGCTATCAGAAGAAATCCGCTTTGCAAATAGCCCGCCACCACCGGCAACAAAAATATCCCCTTATACTGAAGATATGATGTAAGCAAGGTAACAACAGCAGAGAACAGTATGGTAGGAAACAGTATTCTAAGGTAAAAGCTTGTTAAAGAGGCTGTTTTCCCCGTGAACCCCATAGCGAAAACAGAAACAAGCTGATCCGAAAAAATCATTCCCGCTATGGCGAGAACAACGGCAATAGAAACCACTAAAGTAATGGACTCTCCCGTAAAGCGATTCCCTTGTTCCATGCCCTCTTTTTCTACTATTTCAGAGAAAATAGGCATGTAGGAAATAGCCACCGATGTGAAGACCCCCGCAAACAGAATACCCGGAACTGCGCTTGCCATAACGTAGGCATCAGTAATATAACTGGTCCCGAAAAATCCGGCCATGAACACTTCACGAAGAAAGCCAAGAATCTTTGAACCGAGAACCAATATAGCCATTAACGCTGCCGTCCTCGCAGCTGTACGCATACTCCGTTCCTTTCCTTACAGCGGCAGCCGCATTGTGCCTGCACCTACAGCATGTTTAAGCGCATAGACAGCTATATCGTATTCCGAGATTGCCTTTGCAAGACCCTGACCGGCCCTGAATGCACGTATTTCAGCCTCATGTACATCTGCCACGGTATTCATCCCCGCATCAAAAGTGATAGAGGCAAGACGCGCTCCTTCTTTCGCATTGTCATACATCGCTGAAGCGGCTTTTGATTCTTTAAGCTTATCTTCCATATCCATGTATTTAATGCGAATATCCATTTCTATCTGTATCGGAGCATCCTCTTTGGCCTTAACAGAGGAAAGCCATGCGGCCTGCTGTGATAAATATGTGGCGGAATTCTCCGGATAACGATATTTAAGATTGTCAAGAAGGATTTTTTGAATTTCCGCTGCAAAACCGCTTCCCTTTATTTCATTTCTGTGTTCAATTGCGTTTTTAATCCACTCCGTAAGGCTTCCCTCAGGCTCTGAAACTGTCTTCAGAGAATCAGTCAGCACCACCTTTTGCATAAGGTCATAGCCTAAAAGCATGTTAAAATTCATCTTTGCCGTATCCGCCATGGTCTTCGCTTTTGCCACTTCATTTTCAGCGGTAAGCACCGACGTTTCGGATGTAAGTACATCTATTCTGGCGACAACTCCCTGCTTATATTTCTTCTTCGTGTTATCTAACACCCTGTTTTGGTTAACTAAATTCTCCTTCGCTATTCTGAGATTTTCGTCCGCCTGAAGAACCCCATAATAGATTGATACTGTATCAGCTTCAATTTGATTCATCTCCGCCTCATAATTAGCATCCACCTGGGACTTTGCAAAATCTCTTCGGAGCTTCATTATTTTTTCATTAGTTTCTGTTGCCCCTGACTGTTCCGCATAAGATCCGACCTCGATGGATGACATTCCTCCCATTTGCTCCATGGCCTTCAGTTTTGACAATAAATTTGAAATGCTTTCGGCGCCCTCAGCATAGCCCTTAGCCACCGCTTCATCTGCTTTTTTATTAAGCGTAGCCGTATCTGCACGACTGCCTTCAGCCTTCATGATCCGGATTGCATCATCAAGAGAAAGGCTTACGGCATCTCCGCCGAATGTCATATCCGGTACGATCGAACGCTCAGCTGCATATACGCCAAATACAGCAAATAACAGCAATGCAGCAGTCAGTAAAGTAATTACCTTTCTCCGTCTCTTTCCTGTTCTCTTCATCGTTGATTCCCTTCTTTCCGGAATTATTTTCGTTTCACAGACCCTATTTTATCACAGCAGGACCCCATCCGCAACAAGCCCCGCAACTGAAAAAGGACAGGGTTATCTGTCCTTTACCAATTATCGACACTTATCGCTATCGCTATCGCCTTCGCCTGATGCCGCCGCTTTTCACGTTCATTCGGACTATGGCCTTAGCTATGGCGAACTTAGCCAGAGCTATTTCATAATCATCGTCGCTGGGTGCCTTAAGCCATTCTTCAGCTTTCTGACGTTCGAGTTTTGAGCGCTCCACATCAATATCCTCGGGCCATTCCGCAGCATCAGTGAAAATAACTATGCTGTCCTTTACATCGATAAATCCGCCTGCTATTGCCGCCACTTTAAAATCCTTTGAACCGGCTTCCTGAATCCAAAGTTCTCCTGCCGTCAGAAGCTTACATGCCCAGGTATGATTTGCCATAAAGCCTTCATCCCCCAGCAGGGTACGAACGATAACCAGTTCTATATCCCCTTTATAAAACAGTTTGGAAGGGGTTATAACTTCTAATCGGGTACTATTAGCCATTGCTCTTTTCGAACCTTTCTACAACTTCATCTATACCGCCGGCAAAGAGAAACATTGATTCGGGTATTTCATCATGCTTTCCTTCCAGGATTTCTTTAAAGCCGCGGACAGTTTCTTTAAGCGGAATATATTTGCCGGGTGTTCCCGTAAATTGTTCCGCCACATGGAAGGGTTGAGATAAAAACCTTTGAATTTTTCTGGCTCTTGCAACAGTCAATCTGTCAGAATCACTTAACTCATCCATACCCAATATGGCTATGATATCCTGCAGATCCTTATATCTTTGCAGCACTTCCTGAACTCCCCTGGCCGTATTATAGTGCTCTTCACCCAAAATGAGGGGATCCATTATCCTGGAAGTCGATTCCAGAGGATCCACCGCAGGATAAATACCGAGCTCCGTAATAGACCTCGAAAGAACTGTTGTAGCATCCAAGTGAGCAAAGGTTGTAGCCGGGGCCGGGTCTGTCAGGTCGTCGGCGGGCACGTAAATAGCCTGAACAGAGGTGATGGAACCTTTCTTTGTTGAAGTTATTCGCTCCTGCAAAGCTCCCATTTCAGTAGCCAAAGTCGGCTGGTAGCCTACTGCGCTTGGCACCCTGCCTAAAAGAGCCGATACCTCAGAACCCGCCTGTGTAAAGCGGAATATATTATCGATGAACAATAATACGTCTTGGCCTTCCTCATCTCGAAAATGCTCAGCCATCGTAAGTCCTGTAA
Organism: uncultured Oscillospiraceae bacterium; assembly: GCA_964425645.1. GTDB lineage: Bacteria > Bacillota > Clostridia > Peptostreptococcales > Anaerovoracaceae > CAYRNC01. Next base: position 8,073 of record CAYRNC010000014.1, read on the forward strand.
GACCTACACGCATTCTTGCTCCGGGGGGTTCGTTCATCTGACCAAATACCATTGCGGTCTTATCTATTACACCGGATTCAATCATTTCATAGTAAAGGTCATTACCCTCCCTCGTTCTTTCACCTACACCTGCAAAGACGGATATGCCTCCGTGCTCCTTTGCTATATTATTGATCAATTCCTGAATAAGTACTGTTTTGCCGACCCCTGCTCCTCCAAAAAGACCTACCTTGCCTCCCCTGGTATAGGGTGCTATAAGGTCTACGACCTTAATGCCGGTTTCAAATATCTGCGACGTCGTATCCTGTTCCTCAAAGGACGGGGCCGGTCTGTGAATCGGCATCCTCTTTTTGGTTTCACAAGGCCCCTTATCATCGATGGTATCACCCGTCACATTGAATAGTCTCCCCAAAACCTCATTTCCTACGGGAACGGCTATAGGCCCGCCGCTGTCGACAGCCTCCATACCGCGAGTCAGACCGTCGGTTGAAGAAAGGGCTACGCATCGGACTACATCATCGCCGATATGCTGTGCAGCTTCTGCTACGATGTTTCGCTCACTGTGCTTTATCGATATGGCATTCAGCAGCTCCGGCATTTCATCCGGGTTGAATTTGATATCCACCACAGGTCCGATAATCTGGTGAACAATTCCTTTATGCTGACTCACAATTCTACCTCCTTATTACGCCAGAGCCTCGGCTCCGCCTACGATCTCTGATATCTCTCTTGTAATGGCCGCCTGCCTTGCCCTATTGTAGTTCAAAGTCAGGTTTGCGATCATTTCATTGGCGTTGTCGGTGGCGCTTTCCATAGCCATCCGCCTTGCTGCATGTTCACAGGTAGCTGATTCGACTATGGCACTGTACACCATGATCTCCACATATTTGGGGATCAGATAGTTAAAAACTTCTTCTACAGAAGGTTCATATTCCACTTCCTTGTCAAGAGGCGGAAGCTCCGAGCCTCCCTTTACTTCCAAAGGCAACAAGGTGGCATGTGTGGCCCTTTGCACTAAAGGACTGACAAAATGACTGTATACCAGAACTAATTTATCTATTTCGCCGTTATCATACATGTCGATAACTGACCTTGTTATTATATTTCTTGTATCCAGAAATGAGATATTCTCAGGAGGTAACATATATTCACCTTTGATTAAGTGCCCCCGCTTGGCAAAAAAGTCTCTTCCTTTACTGCCCACAGCTATGATGACAGATTTTCCGGCATCTTTATCTATAAGTGACTGGGCTTCTTTAATAACATTTGAATTGAAGCTGCCGCAAAGACCCCTGTTGCTCGTCATTATTACGTAAGCCGTATTCTCTATATTCCGGTTTCCCTCCAAATAACGGTCAGGAACGTCATGGACATTATGAAATATCTCCTCTATGGATTCCGTCACAAAATGAAAATTGTCCTGGGTTCGATCAAAGGTGTTCTTGGCTTTTCTGAGCTTAGCGGCAGAGACCAGTTTCATGGCCTTCGTAATGTGCTCCATGCTGGTGCTGCTTTTTATGCGTCGCTTTATATCTCTCATGCTGTTTCCTGCCAAAGTGACACCCCCCTTCTAAAACTCGTTGATCTTTTTAAATTCCTCTATAGCTGCCTTTAGCTTTTCCTCAGTATCGGCATCAAGGCTGCCTGTCGTTTTAATGGCCTTGCCGACGTAAGGATGCTGTGTATCCATAAAATCGTAAAGCTTATCTTCAAAATCCCCGATCTTCTCAACGAGAATATCCGCTAAATAGCCGTGGGATGCCGCGTAAATGATCATTACCTGATGCTCGACCTTTACCGGCTCATATTGGCCTTGCTTGAGTATCTCCATAAGTATGCGCCCGTGATCCAGCCTATCTCTCGTATCCTTATCAAGATCGGAGCCGAATTGGGCAAAACTTGCCAGCTCGCGATATTGGGCCAGTTCAAGACGGATTTTCCCTGCTACCTTCTTCATAGCCTTAATCTGGGCGTCGCCTCCTACCCGGGATACGGATATGCCGGAGTTTACCGCAGGCCTTTGACCGGAGAAAAACAGTTCAGATTCCAGAAAGATCTGACCGTCTGTAATGGAAATAACATTTGTCGGAATATATGCGG
>CAYRNC010000014.1:10182-30328 GCA_964425645.1 uncultured Oscillospiraceae bacterium
ACTGGATACTGCGGCTCAAAGCCTGAATGGGACTTTGTCGGAATATATGCGGATACGTCGCCTGCCTGGGTCTCAATTATGGGAAGCGCAGTAATGGAGCCCCCTCCCAACTCATCGGAGAGCTTAGCCGCCCGTTCAAGCAACCTGCTGTGCAGATAGAAAACATCGCCGGGATAAGCTTCCCTGCCCGGAGGCCTTCTAAGCAGCAGTGACATGGCCCTGTAAGCAACAGCATGCTTGGAAAGATCATCATATATTATCAGGACATCTTTTCCCTGATACATGAATTCTTCCCCCATGGCGCAGCCTGCATAAGGCGCAATATACTGAAGAGGCGCAACGTCACTGGCCGTAGCCGAGACCACAATTGTATAGCCCATCGCTCCCTTTTTTTCAAGGGTCTGCACTATCTGGGCAACGGTTGATTTTTTCTGCCCTATGGCTACATATATGCAGACTACGTTTTCTTCTTTTTGATTGATTATGGTATCTATAGCGATGGCAGTCTTGCCCGTCTGCCTGTCGCCTATTATAAGCTCCCTTTGCCCCCTTCCGATCGGAATCATGGAGTCTATGGCCTTTATTCCTGTCTGCAAAGGCTGATATACGGATCTTCTTTGCAAAACACCCGGTGCTGGAAATTCAATCGGTCTTCCCTTATCGCTCTTTATAGGCCCCTTGCCGTCTATCGGCTGCCCCAGCGCATTGACAACCCGGCCTATCATGCCGTCTCCGACAGGTACCTGTACCACCTTGCCTGTCGGCTTAACTATGTCACCTTCTTTAATTTCCGAGTCAGGGCCCATTATAACAGTTCCCACGTTATCTTCTTCCAGATTCAGGGCCATTCCGTATATCTCCCCGGGGAACTCCAGGAGTTCTCCGGCCATGCAATTATCTAAACCGTAGATTCTGGCAATACCGTCCCCTACCTGGATAACAGTACCGAAATTGGAGATTTCCAGCTCGCTTTTATAATTCTTAATCTGTTCTTTAATAATTTCACTGATTTCTTCGGGCCTCAGATTCATGTTCTTAAGTCCCCCTTTCATTCCTTCTTATTCTCAATGCAGGCTGTCTGCAAGGTCAAGCAGTCTCTTTTTTACGGAGGCATCTATGACCTTCCCCTCTATGAAAATCCGAACGCCGCCGATAATCGCATGGTCCGTTCGGTTTTCCAGTTTGACTTTTTTCTGCAGGAGCTTCCCCGTTTCTTTTTCAAAGGCAGAAAGCTGTTTCGGGGAAAGAGGGAGGACAGAGAATATGGTTCCGATGGAAAACCCTCTGGCCTCATTAATCAGCAAACTATATTGCCTGACAATATGCGGAAAACGTCCGGCTCTTCCTTTGTCCACCAGTATGTATAATAAGTGCAGAAGCTCCGGGGACACCCTGCCTTCCAGAACATTTCCTATAACCTTTTTCTTTTCTGAAGCGGAAATGACAGGCGTGCAAAGAAATTCAAAAAACTCTTTTTCCTGCTTAAAAAGTTTGTCCAGAGCAACCGCTTCCTCTAGAATAATATCTGTCTTATTCAGATCCTCTGCAGCATGAAACAGTGCTTTTCCGTATGTTAAATCTACCGTTACATCCGCCATCCTGTTTTACCTGCCTCTTCAATGATTTCTGAAATCAGTTCTGTATGGCCGGAAGCATCCAGCTGTTTTTCCAGAACCTTTTCAGCAGCCAGAATCGCAAGTGAAGCGATCTGAAGCTTCATCTCGGCCACAGCTCTTTGCTGAAGCCGCTGGATCTCCTGCTCAGCCATATTTATCATATTTGCCGCCCTGGCATTCGCTTCATCCACAATGTCCTTGGCCTGTGCATCCGCCTTAATTTTAGCATTCTTTATGATTTCACGGCCTTCTCCTTCAATCTCGGCAATTTTCTTTTCATAGGCCACGAGTTTATCCTCTGCCAATTGGTTAACCCTATCGGCATTTTCAAAAGACTCTTTGACTTGATTTTGTCTGGCCATCATGAAATTATGTACCTTCTCGAAGAAGAAATGCTTGAGGATCAGATACAAAGTAATCAGCGTCAACCACATGAAAACCAGGGTCCAGTTAAATTCTATCAGCCCTGTATAGATCTCCAAACAACACTCCTCCTTTCTTTAACTGCAAAAGCCCAGAGCCTTACTAAAGCATGCCCACGAAAGGATTTGCGAAAATTAGTACAATGGAGATGATAAATGCGAAAATACCGGTAGTTTCGGTGACAGCCTGGCCTACCAGCATGGTCTGCAGAATATCTGCCTTGGCCTCCGGCTGCCTTGCAACACCTTCAACGCCCTTCATACCTATGATGCCTTGGCCGGTACCTATACCGAGAGCAGCTATCATGGTGAAAGATGCGGACATGGCTGACAATCCTAGAACGAAAGCTTCAGGGGTCACTAATGGAAACATTTGAATTCCTCCTTTGATGCGCTTGCAGTATTATCGCAAACGTCTGTGTTATATTTTTTATCTCAATGCTCTTCGTGTCCAACTACAGCAAGTGAAACGAAGGCCATCGTTAACATCGTAAAGATAAACGCCTGCAGTACCGGTTCAAACATGTCAAAGAAAACATTTAAGGGTAGAGGGATCATATAAGTCAGAAACGGGATCCCGACATTCAGTTTATCCGTGAAAGAATGCAGCGCCTGGAAAGTAAGCGCCATGATTATCATCCCCCCCGTAATATTGCCGAATAACCGGAAAGCCAGCGATACGGGGAATGAAATATCCTCGATTATCTTTATGGGGATCATGAAGGGGTAAGGCTCAGCATAATGCTTAAGATGGCCTCCAAGTCCCTTAGTTTTTATGGAGCTTCCCTGAATAATAAAGAACGTGGCGCTGGACATGGCAAAGGCCATATTCACATCCGTGGTCACCGGACGGAACCCGACGAGACCCAATGCGTTGCACAAAATGAGATAAATAAATAAAGTCCCGATATAGGGAGCGTATCCCAAGTTCCTGCTTCCCATAGTGCTTGCAACCAATTTGTAGATGCCGTCCACAATAAGTTCCGCCACCAGCTGCAGCCCTTTCGGATCCCTTTGCATCTTCCTTGTAGAAACGAAAGCAAAAATAATCATCACCGCCGCCACAATAAGCCCAAAGAATACGGTCTCGGTTATAAAAAGATTTCCGTCAAAGAAGCCGATAATTTTACGCGGTCCCAAATGCTCAGTAGAATGCATGGATCTTTACCCCTCCCCTTCATCCTTATCCGGATAACCTTTATCTTTGTCATCCTTTTCTTCCTCAGGATAAGGCCTTGATTTTAATGCGTTAAATATTTCAGTGTACCAGTGCCGTTTACCTTCTTTAGCCCATAAGTCATTATCCAAATCGTTAAGCTTTTTGCCCTTGACGCTGCTTTCGGAAAACTTCGGCTTAAACCCATATACATAATATATCGCAATTTTCAAGGTCATATAGCCCAGCAAAGTGGCAAGTCCACTTGCTGTTCCCAGCTTATAGGACATATAAAAGCCTCCTCCATAAAGGAACAGGCGAAGCATATATCCAATGACTGCCAGTCCTACTCCCTTCCTTTTGTCCAGTATCCGGCTCGCGGTGAAAGCCAGGAAGTTGAAGTTCACGATGGCGATGCACGTTCCAAGGGCCAACCCGTAGGCAAAGCGTACATTCAAACCTAAGAAAGGCAGGGAAATTAATTCAAATAATAATGCAACGATTATACCGTATTTCAGTATTTGGTTTTTAAATTTTACTAACTCATTTTCTTTTGTCATTGTCTCTTTTTTTGGTGACGCTCATTATCTGATTATAGGCTCCCAGAAGTCCGGCTGCAATACCCATCAAAAGCAAAATGATAAGGAAGACTATGCCGGTATTCAGTTTTTTATCCAGCCAATGCCCCGCCACAGCACCCAAAACAATTGGTATCGCCAGAGTAAGGCCTAACTGAGAACACAGTACCAATGCCTCAAGGCCTGCTGATCTGTTTTCTTTATTATCCTGCTTTACCATGACATTTTGTTAATTCCATGACAATTACTTATGGATATTTCACCCAGTATACCATGAAAACAAGCATCTCCGTATCACATTATAGAAATGTTATAAGGAAAAGTAAAGTATAAAAGTTGAAAAAGAATTATAAATAATTTATAATTCCGCCAATTTTGATAATTTAACCTAAAAGATGGACACCCCAAAGCCTGAAGTTTCAACGGATAATAGCCATCCTTCTTTTAAAATATCAAGTTAAATATTAAACGCGCCCAAATAATGGCATCCATTCAAATCCCTTGTATCAAGTTCCTCAACCATTTTTTCGAATAAAATCGCCTTCTGCACGCTATCCCCTTTACCACCTCGGCTGCCTGGGCCATCATTACAACATAGTAAATCGGCAACTTCAATAAAAAAACTCCGGTAAAAACCAAAGGTACTCCTACGCCCCAAACGCTTCCCACTTCAAGCATCATGGCAAAACGGGTATCGCCTCCGCAGCGCAATGTGCCTGTAATATGGATACCCCCATACACTACCAGCCACATAACTGAACCGAAAATTATCAGAATCAATCGGGTATAATGCCTTCCCTCTGAAGTGAAGTTGAACAGATTTACCAAAAAAGGCGACATAATAATCAGTAAAATCCCTGAAATCAATCCTATGAACATGCCTATGCGAATCAGCCTTTTCGCAAGGGCAAAGGCATAGTCCATTTTTCCCATCCCGATTTGCTGACCGACCAGAATTAACAGAGCATCCCCCATGCTGAAAATAGCCATAATAAACATGCTTTCTATGGTTCTTGCAGCCTGAATTGCTGCAAACTCCGTGACACCCATGCGACCGTAAAAAGCGCTGTATGTAGCCATTCCAAGAGCCCAGAGGGTTTCGTTAACAGTTACGGGTAATGAAGTGCTCCAGACCCTTTGTGCTAAGGCCTTACCCCATCCGATGAATTCCGAAAAAGCGGCGCCGATCACGTTTCTTCCCTTAAAGACAACCAAATAAAGCAAAAGCAGCTCCAACAGCCTGGCTGTAACAGTAGCGATTGCGGCTCCAACCACTCCCAAAGCCGGCAGGCCCAGCTTACCGAATATCAAAAGGTAATTTAACAAGGTATTTGTTGAAAAAGCTACCGTACTAATAACAAGAGGAATTCGTGTCTGCTGGGTCGCCCTAAGCGCCGCATTAAAAGGCATGGTAACGGCGATAATCAATACACAAAAGGATGCTATCCTCATATAATTCTTTCCTGTCTCTATAGCATCAGGAATATTCGTAAACACCCGAAGTGCCGCCCCTGGGAAAAACATTGCCGGAATAAAAAACAGCATAGCGATGCCCAGGCTGACGGTTGCGGTAAATCCTATTACCTTTCTTATGCCCGGAAGATTTTTAGCACCCCAAAATTGAGACATAAAAGCGGCAGCCCCGCTGGAAAGTCCGAACATAAGCCCCATGTGAATAAAAAAAAGCTGATTTGAAAGACCCACGGCGGACAGGGCTGTTTCACCCAGGCTTCCTACCATTAATGTATCGACCAAATTTAATGATGTGGAGATAAGATTCTGAAGGGCTATCGGAAGGATTACCCGAAACAGAGTCTTATATAAAGATCTTGTTTCGATCATTGATTTTACCTTCGGCATCTGTTTTTCAGTATCTTTGCAATCCTTTCCGAAGCCTTGCCGTCTCCGTAAGGGTTTACCGCCTGCGCCATCTTTTGATAGAGGCTCAAATCAGTCAGCAGAGCTTTTGCCATCTCATAAATTGTCTCTTTTTTGGTTCCTGCAAGCCTGACCGTTCCGGCAGCAACCGCTTCCGGGCGCTCAGTCTCTTGCCTTACAACGAGAACCGGCTTTCCTAAGGAGGGCGCCTCCTCCTGCATCCCTCCGGAATCGGTTATTATAAAGTAGGATTGAGCCATGAGATTGACAAAGGGCTGATATTTTAAAGGACCTATCAAGTGAACCCTTTTTATATTTCCCAGTATCAAGTCGGCTGCGCGCCTGACCTTCGGATTCATATGCACAGGATAAACAATTTCAACATCATCAAATTCTTCAGCCAGATCCTTTATGGCACTGAAAATGCTTTTCATGTTTTCTCCCAGATTTTCTCTCCTATGACAGGTCACGGTTATGATCCTTTTTTCCGAAAAATCTATCTCCGACAGAGGTTTATCCGTGAACCTGTAAGGCTTGCCGACAACCTCCAAAAGCGCATCTATAACGGTATTTCCCGTCACAAAGATTTTTTCCGGACATATGCCCTCAGCCAATAGATTTTCCCGGTTTTGCTTTGTCGGCGCGAAATGAATATCCGCCAACCGACCTGTCATGACCCTGTTCATTTCCTCGGGAAAAGGCGAATATTTATCATAAGTTCTAAGTCCTGCCTCCACATGGCCCACCGCAATCTTGTTGTAAAAGGCCGCCAACGCGGTAGCAAAGGTGGTGGTCGTATCCCCGTGTACCAAGACCATATCCGGCCTTTCCCTTTCGAGCACAACCTCCATTCCAAGAATAACATTGGTCGTGATTCGACTGACACTTTGATTTGGTTTCATAATATTAAGATCATAATCGGGGGTCAGTTCAAACAGATCCAGAACCTGATCCAGCATCTCCCTGTGCTGGGCTGTTACACAAAGTATCGATGCTATATCTTTTTCCTTTTGAAGTCTTTTCACCAAAGGAGCCATCTTGATGGCTTCCGGTCTGGTGCCAAATACAGTCATTATCCTCATTCTTTTTCCTTCTTTGTACCGTTTAGGGGCTTTCCTATACCCTGATCCTTAGCAAATACATAGATCAATGTAGCAGCAACACATACAAGCAAAGCGGCATCCACAAAAAGATCCCGACTTATTAAAATAGCGGCAACACCCATTATGCCGCTTATGCAATAAAGAGTAAGAACTGTGCGTTTATGTCCCATTCCCACCCTGAGTATCAGATGATGAACATGATTTTTATCCGCTTCCATAATGGGCCTGCGGTTGATAAGGCGGCGAAAAATTGCAAAAGCCGTATCAAAAATAGGCAGTGCCAATGCGAATACAGGGAGGATCGTGGCGATGACAGTAGCTCCTTTCATCGGACTCATAACTGAAATTGAGGCTATCATAAATCCCAGATAAAGGGCCCCGCCGTCCCCCATAAAAATTCTGGCGGGATAAAAATTAAAAGGTAGAAATCCCAGACAACCTCCGGCCAGAGCCACAAACGCCATGCACACTTCATACCTTTGACCTATGAAAGCGATGTAGGCGATAACGAGGGTCGCTATAAAAGATACTCCCGCCGCAAGACCGTCAAGGCCGTCAATCAGATTAATTGTATTAGTAATGCCAACTATCCACAACACCGTTATGAGCAGACTGACAATCACCGGAAATTCGATGATACCCGGCCCAAAAGGATCGCCGACAAAGGATATCCTGACGGAAAAAGCATAAAGAATCAAGGCGCAGACGATTTGACCCAAAAGCTTAATTTTTGCAGACAGCCCTCTTATATCATCCGCTATTCCCATGGCCAATATTAAAGTAGCTCCGATCCAAATACCCTTTATGCGCACATCTGCACCGCCGGGTAAAAACAGAAGCATCGCCGCCATGCTGCCAAAATAAATGGCAATGCCCCCAAATCTGGGCATCGTCCTGTCATGCACCCTTCTGTCATCTTTCGGTATATCCAAGGCCCCGATTTTCGGCGCTATTTTGATCGCTAAAGGAGTCATGACGAAGGCAATGGCAAATGCCGTTAAAAAGACTAGCGCTATCGACTGCAACATATTCAATCCTTTTCCGCTTTCGGCGTAAGCATTTCAATTTTCAGCCCCGCTTCAGACAGCATCTCAATTGCTAGTTCATCAGGATAGCCGGCCTTGACTACAATTCTTTTCAAACCTGCATTTATAATCATCTTTGCACAAATAACGCAGGGTTGATTCGTGCAGTAAATAGTTCCCCCCGCAATACTTTGTCCAAGATGAGCTGCCTGGATAATGGCGTTTTGTTCTGCATGAAGGCCTCTGCAAAGTTCATGGCGCTGCCCGGACGGAACCTTAAGCTTGTCCCTGAGGCAGCCCCTGGTATCGCAGTGCTCAATGCCCGTAGGGACACCGTTGTAACCCGTAGCCATAATCCTTTTATCCTTTACTATAACGGCACCTACATGGCGCCTTATGCATGTCGAACGTTTTTCCGCCACCTTCGCCATCTGCATAAAATATTCATCCCAGCCCGGCCGATCCATGATTCTCCTTCCTGCAGCCTGTCACTGCCCCCTGAACAGCCCGTTTGCCACTCTGACGCCGTCCATGGCATCCTTGCAGTAATAATCCGCACCGATATCTTTTGCATATTCAGGATTTAAAACGGCTCCGCCGACAGCAACTTTACAGCGTAGGCCCGCATCCTTCAATGCCTGAATTGTGGCTTTCATGTTAAGTACGGTGGTAGTCATCAAAGCAGACAGGCCCACCAGCTTTATATCCTCCTCCAAGGCGGTTTTGACAATAAGTTCGATATCCGTATCCTTGCCCAGATCTATAATTTTGTATCCGTAATTCTCAAGCATCACCTTTACTATGTTTTTCCCTATGTCGTGAATATCCCCCTTCACGGTAGCCAGAATAATTTTCCCGTAGCACAGGTCCTCACCTGCGGTTTTCATGGCCTCTTTTAAAACAACGAAGGAAGCCCTCACCGTATCGGCAGATCTGACCAGCTGAGGAAGGAATATATCCCCCTTCTCATATTGATCGCCGACAATTGTAAGTGCAGGTATAATTATTTTTTCAACTATATCGAGAGGCTTTCGGGTTTTCAAAAGTCCATAAGTGGCTGTCTTGGCTAGATCGGTATGTCCGTCTATAATTATATCCTCAAGCCCCATTTCTGCAGTTTTCTGCTTTACGGCGGATTCCTGTTTCCCGCCGTATTGGGAAATATATTCCTTGCAATCTTCATCCTTCCCTGACAGGGCTTCAAAAGCCCGAACAGCATCCATGAATTCCGGCACCGAAGGATCAATTATCGGAAGCGATAGCCCCGCTTCCAAAGCCATTGTAAGGAATGCTTGATTGATCAGTTTTCTGTTCGGAAGGCCAAAAGAAACATTGCTGATCCCTAAGACAGTATTGACCCCAAATTGTTCCCTGCCCTTTTTAACGGCCTTCAACGTATCGGTCCCCGCATTTTGATCAGCCGATACGGTAAGGGTTAAGCAGTCAAGCAGTATCCGCTCTCTTCCGATTCCGTATTTTTCCGCCTCCTGCATGATTCGTTTCGCGATTTCCAGGCGTTCCTGCTCATCTGCCGGCAACCCCTTATCGTCCAACGTCAGCGCTATGACATTTGTTCCATACTTCTTCACTATCGGAAACACCTTGTCCATCACTTCCTGTTTACCGTTGACAGAGTTTAATATGGGTTTTCCATTGCAGATCCGTGCGGCAGCCTCAAGGACCCCGGGATCGGCGCTGTCAATTTGTAAAGGCGCATCTGTAACGGCTGAGATATGGCGGACCGCTTTTTCCATCATCGTTTTTTCATCTATCTCAGGAAGCCCTACATTGACATCAAGAATGTCTGCTCCCGCTTTGACCTGATCTAACGCTTCTTTTTCGATGTATATCAGATCTTCGGATTTTAAGGCCTCCTTAAGAAGCTTTTTCCCGGTAGGATTTATACGCTCTCCTATTACATGAATCCGCTCGCCAATGACGACCGTCCTTGTACCGGAGCTGGCGGCGGTAAATGGTCCGCCATAATCCTTTGGAAGGAAATAACCTTCGATATTTTTTGCATAAGAGGCAAGCCTTCTTATATATTCCGGATCGGTACCGCAACAACCCCCTACTATGCGGGCCCCCGCATCGATCATCTCTTTCATTGTCTTTAAGAATTCTTCCGCCCCCACGTCAAAGACTGTTTTTGTCCCCTCTATTCGCGGAAGTCCCGCGTTAGGCTGCACAAGCACAGGAAGTTTCGACCAACGAAGCATTTCTAATACAAAAGGAGCCATTTGTGAAGGGCCGAGGGAGCAATTGATCCCCAGGGCATCGATTCCCAGGTCCTGCAGTATATTAACCGCAGTAAGAGGATCGGTTCCCATAAGCGTCCTGCCATCCTCCTGAAAACTTACCGAGCAGAATATTGGAAGATCTGTAAGCCCCCTCGCTGTTATTACAGCGGCCTTCAATTCATGAATATCGGTGAAAGTCTCAAAGACGAACAGATCGACCCCCTCCCGTATTCCCGCTTTAATCTGCTGGCTGAATAACAAACAAGCCTCATCAAAAGATAAAGCACCCGTGGGCTCCATAAGTTTTCCTATGGGAGCTACGTCCAAAGCAGTCCAGACCGCACCCGCTTTCCTTGAAATGGCTACAGCCCGGGCTATCACACTATCCACATCATATCCTGTTTTAGAAAGCTTATAGCTATTTGCCCCGAAGGTGTTTGTACATACAAAATCGCTTCCCGCATCCAAATAACCCTTGTGTATTTTTTCTACTACAAGAGGATGCATAAAGTTCAGCACCTCAGGCAGCACATCTCCGTAGCCGTACCGCTCCAACATCGTTCCCATGGCGCCGTCGCCGACGATAATGCGTTTTTTCAGTTCTTCGCGGATGCTGTGCCCTTTCATATTTTACCTCTTTATCTACTGCTGCAAATTCCTTATATTCTCTATGTTCTTCAGTATTCTTCTTGCGGTATCGGCCTTGTTCATGGTGTAAAGATGTATACCCCTTGCACCGTAGGCCATCAGATCGATTATCTGTTCTATGGCATAGGCTTCCCCCGCTTCCTTAAGTGCCGCCGGATTATCCTCGTAACGGTCCAATATTCTTTGGAATTTCGGTGGAATGACACAGCCAGCAAGTTTAGTTATCCTAAGAATCTGATTTTTGTTCAAAACCGGGATAATTCCGGCAGAAACAGGAACATCGATACCTGCCAGATCAATCTCATCCAGAAACCGGTAAAAAAGCTCATTGTCAAAGAACAGCTGGGTGATGAGAAAATCCACCCCTCTGTCAACCTTTTCTTTAAGATATTTTATATCCTTAACCTTGTTCTCGCAATCTACATGGCCTTCCGGGTAGCATGCGGCTCCTATAGAAAAATCCCCTGAAATGCGAACATCTGAAATGAGATCAGCAGCATGCTCATAGTGAAGAGGGTGGGGAAACTCGAAATCGGGATCCTCGGGGATATCTCCTCTCATCGCCAAAATATTCTCTATCCCACCTCTTTTCATGTCGGAAACGATCTTTTCCACCTGATCCCTGGTGGCAGAAATACACGTTAAATGGGCAAGACTTTCTATTTTGTATGTATTTTTGATTTTTTTTGCAATCTCAACGGTTCGGTCTTTTGCTTTGCCGCCGGCACCGTACGTCACGCTTATAAAATCAGGAGACAGACCGGACAGTTCCTCCAGCGTTTTGTAAATGCCTTCTACCGGTGCACCGATTTTCGGGGGGAATATCTCCAAAGACACTACAGTTTTTTTCTTTTCAAACATATCCTTTATTTTCATTTTAGCCAACCCTCCTGTAACCTATTCTCTTCGCTTATCATTGTTCCCGTATCGTAATAGACCTTTGTAAGATATAATCCTCCGGGGGGGGCCGTATGACCCGCATTTCTCCTGTCGAGGCTTGCAATTATTTTTGGGAGACAGTCTTTAGGCATTTTTCCCGCGCCTATATCCACAAGGGTCCCCATGATGATCCTGACCATATTGTAAAGGAATCCGTCCCCGGTAATCTCTGCGACGATCATCTTATCCGGACCCACTAAAATTTCTTCATAAATCCCTGCCCGATAAATCCTTCGGACGGTGGATTCCATCTGTTTGCCCCCGGAAGCCATAAACGCCTTAAAATCCTGTTTTCCGATTAGATAATGTACCGCCTCCTGCATGACCTCCGTATCAAGAGGTATTTTAACATAATAGCTGTAATTACGCCCCATTATATCAGGATCTTTTGCATTGCGTATAACATATCTGTAGGTTTTCCCCATGCAGCTGAACCTGGCATGGAAATCCAACGGAACATCTTCCGCTTTAACTATGCGCACATCGCCTGCCGCAAATTCACCCCTGCCGGACAGAATATTGTTTGCGGCTATAGGGATTCTATCGGTCGGAATATAAAAACTGCCGCAGAAGGTAGCCTTTTGATCCCTTGCATGTACCCCTTTGTCGGTACGACCGGCTCCTTCAAGAATCACGTTACTGCCCGTAATTAAAGAGAGCACTCGCTCAAGCTCTCCCTGCACCGTTCTCCTTTCAGGCTGCCTTTGCCATCCGGAAAAGGAGCTGCCGTCGTATTCTATAGTTAGCAGTATATTCTTCATCCCATCCATCCCTATATCCAAACTTTACTATAGCACAAAATCATAAATCGCAAAAGACTGTGAAAAACAAAAGGGAAAGCCGGCCGGTTTCATAAAACATACCATCGATTTACAATTCTCCGTACATGACATAATTTGTCGAAATTCGTCATAAAAATGAATAAAAAGTTCACTATATAACCTTTACATCGACATATCCTCTATTATATTATTTTCATATCTCTTCAAGGCTAAAAGGCAGAAAAAACGAATTAAAATGAGATTTTTGGCATAATTATTAATAAATAATCGATAATAGAGCATAATATCGTAAAATGACGGATATCCTGCGGCTGGACGGAACAAGATTCTTTACAAGAATTTCCCTACAGGAGGATTGCAGATGCAGAAGTTTTACAATTATGATCCCTTTTCAGGAAAAGATGATGCCATTAACAATATGGGCGGTGCCGAGCAGCTTTACCACAAGTATGTAAAGCGCTTTCAAGTTAATCATCAGATGACAGGCACAAGGCTCACAAATTACATTGAAGACAACAATTATGAAAATGCCTATATCTTGGTTCATTCAGTACACGGTATAGCATTGACGCTGGGCATGATGGCACTTAGTCAGCAGGCATCGACTTTAGAAAATGCATTAAGAGAAGGTAGGTATAAAAACCTGCCTCCCCTTGTCAATTCATTTCAAGACGCATTGCATCACGTAATTCACTCTACATGATTCCATAATTCCTTTTCGGACGGCATATGATTACCGGGCATATAATAAGCGATTCTCGAAATATTGATCAAATGTTTATAGGTGAGATTCTCCGATATGCTGTTATGTCCCCAGGATCCGCATCCTAAAGTATTTGTAGGAGAAAGTCCGTTAAAAAAGCTTCCCCCTGCGGTACTGGCACAGGATTGGTTCACTAAAAATCGACATACACTCAATCTTTCTCCTGCGTATTCAATATTTCCGGCATTGTCGGAATGGATAGCTACGCTGTGGCCTTTGCCCTCTACGTCCAAATTAGCCTCTGCAATCAGGACAGCCTCGCTGAAATCATCGTATCGATACACCGCTAAAACCGGACACATTTTTTCCTTCGACAGCAAATCATCGATTCCTTTACCTTCTGCCTCAACTAAAATAATTTTAGTCCCCCCGGGTATTTTTATTCCGGCTGATTCCGCCACCACATCAGCCGATTGTCCGACTAAGGCCTTGTTCATAGCCCCCCCGGGAAACATAGCATTTCGCAGCATATCCCTTTCTTTGGGTTCGATTACCAAATAAGCACCGTTTTCTTCAAAGATTTTTATTATCCCGGCAAAATGATCCTTTGGTATTATCACGGATTGCTCTCCGGAACAAATGATCCCATTATCGAAGGCCCTCCCGGCGATAATCTTGGGAACGGCCTCGCTGTAATTCACATCGCGATCGATAATGCATTGAACGTTTCCGGCACCTACCCCAAGGGCGGGTTTTCCGCTGCTGTACGCAGCCTTCACCATGCCTGCACCTCCAGTAGCTATTACGATATCAGCAGACGCTATCAGTTCCCTTGTATTGTCTCTTGATTGCTGCGAGAGAATTTGAATAAGATTTTTAGGCGCCTTTAGACTATCCAGAGCCTCATTGATCATCTGAACTGTCTTGGTACTACATCGTATAGCCCCATGGTGAGGAGTAATTATTATGGTATTTCCGCCTTTTAAAGCAAACATTGCATTGCTCATGGGTGTCACTATAGGGTTAGTGCTGGGGGTTATGGCCGCAGCAACACCCATAGGCTTAGCTATCTTTACTATGCCTTTATCCGGATCCCGTTCTATTATCCCCACACTTTTTTTGCCCCGAAGGCTATTCCAAATAGTGGAGGCCTTGCTCTTGTTTTTTGCCGTCTTATCTGAAACGACACCCATACCGGTTTCCCGAACGGCCAAGGCGGCCAGCTCCTCTGCATTATCATAGACAGTCTTTCCGATAGCCATTACAACCTCGTCTATCCTTTGCTGGCTAAAGCCTTCATATTCTCTTTGCGCCTTCCTCGCCCTTTGCAAATAACTTAAAATATACTCTTTGCTTTCATTCATATCGCTGCACCCTTTCTGTTAAATTCCCGTCATTTCCTTTGGAACCACCAGGCGGTCAAATTCGTCGGCATCAATAAAACCCAACGAAACAGCAGCCTCCCGTAAAGTGAGGCCTTTTTCATAGGCGTGTCTTGCTATCATTGCGGAATTGTCATATCCGATATGGGAACACAAAGCGGTCACCAGCATTAACGATTTATTCAGGTTTTCACGAATCCTGTCATGATCGGGCGTAATTCCTTTAACACAGTTATCGTTAAAGGAGTTCATGGCATCAGAAAGCAGACGAACAGATTGCAGCGCATCATGAATCATAACCGGCATATAGGTGTTAAGTTCAAAATTGCCCAAGGATGCCGCAAAACCCAAAGCAGCATCGTTTCCCATCACCTGGCAGCATACCATGGACATAGCCTCGCACTGAGTGGGATTCACCTTACCCGGCATTATGGAACTTCCCGGTTCATTTTCAGGAATCCTGATCTCTCCTATTCCGCATCTGGGTCCGCTTGCCAGCCAACGTACATCATTTGCTATCTTGTGCAGATTTGCGGCAAGAGCTTTCAAGGATCCGTGAAAAACGACAAGACCATCCCTGGATGTGAGGGCATGGAACTTATTGGGTGAGGTATGGAAATCTCTGCCCGTGATTTCACTGATATAGCCGGCAGCAAGTTCTCCGAATCTTTTGGGAGAATTAAGACCTGTCCCTATAGCTGTACCGCCCATTGCAAGGTCTGCAATATATTTTAGGTTATCCCTGATCATGGAATGTGACGACAAAAGCATTCCGTACCATCCCGAAATCTCCTGACCCAATGTAATGGGAACAGCATCCTGCAGATGAGTTCTCCCAATTTTAACTATATTTTCGTTCTCTTTTGATAAAGACAACGCGGTCAGTGTCAGTTTCTCCAAAGCCGGAAGAAGGTGATCTTCAGTTTCGATACGTACTGCAATATGCATCGCAGAAGGAAAGGTATCGTTTGAGCTTTGACTCATGTTTACATGATCGTTTGGATGAACAGTCTTTTCACCCAATACAATATTGCAGCGATTGGCTATAACCTCGTTGACATTCATATTGCTTTGGGTTCCGCTGCCTGTCTGCCATACCGACAAAGGAAAATGATCATCCCATTTTCCCGATAATATTTCGTCGCATACATTGATGATCGCGTCAGCCCTGTATTCATCTAATTTCCCCAGCTTCAAATTGGCCAGGGCCGCGGCCTTTTTAAGTACGGAAAAAGCCCGGATAATCTGTATAGGCATCTTTTCCTCACCTATTTTAAACTGATCCAAACTTCGCTGGGTCTGGGCTCCCCACAGCTTATCTTTTTTTACAAGGACCTCTCCCATTGAGTCCTTTTCAACCCTATAAGACATCTCGCCCCCCCAAACCCTATTTCCTCCATGAACTTTTTAAATCCACAATCTGATTAAATACTTTCACATCGCCGCTGCAGAGCCTTTCATCGGCAATATAGTATCCGTTGCGGAAGAATTGAAACCGCATACCTTTATCTGCCGTGAGCAGATCAGGCTCCGCATAGGCCCGATATTCTCTGACAGAATCGGGGTTTAAAGCTTTGTCGCCGTTTTCATCTTCCAGCATCAAATAGCCGTAATTTCTTACTCTAACGGGAACAGCCGTTTTTGCATCAACCCAATGAATGGTACCTTTAACTTTTCTCCCTTCGAAACCACTTCCGCTTCTGGTTTCAGGATCATAGGTACAGTGAAGCTCCGTCACCTTGCCTTTTGAATCTTTAATTACCTCGTTGCAGGTGATAAAATAGGCGCTTTTAAGTCTGACCTCATTGCCGGGAAACAGCCGGAAATATTTTTTAGCCGGAACCTCCATAAAATCTCCTCTTTCCACGTAAATTTCACGGGAAAATGAAACCTTACGGCTTCCCAGAGCCTCATTTTCTTTGCTGTTTTCCACATCCACCTCTTCAGCCTTATCCTTTGGATAATTTGTTATAACAACTTTAAGGGGATCAAGAACAACCATCCTGTTTTCTACTTTATCCTTAAGATCCTCTCTTATGCAGTATTCCAAAAGTGAGATATCCACAACGCTGTTTGCTTTGGACACACCTATCCGATCACAAAAATCCCGAATTGACGCGGGGGTATAGCCCCTTCTGCGAAGACCCGCTATCGTCGGCATCCTGGGATCATCCCAGCCTTCAACATCCCCCTGATCCACCAAGGTTTTAAGGTGGCGTTTGCTCATTATGGTATTCGTTAGATTCAGCCTTGCAAATTCAATCTGTTGAGGAGGCATCGGCCAATCCAGTTCGCTGAGCGTCCACTCATAAAGTGGACGATGATCTTCAAATTCCAAAGTGCAAAGCGAATGGGTTATTTCTTCAAACGCATCCTCCAAAGGATGTGCATAATCATACATAGGGTATACGCACCAGCGGTCTCCGGTATTGTGATGCGACGCGTGCGCTATCCTGTATATAACGGGATCCCTCATGTTCATGTTTGGTGAAGTCATATCTATCTTGGCTCTCAAAACCTTTTCACCGTCTTTGTATTTACCTTCCACCATTTCCGTGAATAAAAAAAGGTTTTCTTCAATGCTTCGATTGCGCCAGGGACTTTCTTTCCCCGGCTCCGTTAATGTGCCTCTATATTCCCTTATTTCCTCTGCCGACAGATCGCAAACAAATGCCTTGCCCTTGCGAATTAATTCGTAGGCGCAGCTCAACATTCTATCAAAATAGTCGGAGGCGAAAAATAGTTTGTCCCATTGAAAACCCAGCCATCTTACATCATCTTCGATGGATTCCACGTATTCGACTTCCTCCTTGACCGGATTTGTATCGTCAAAACGGAGATTGCATCTGCCCCCATATTTTTTAGCAGTTCCGAAATTCAGACAGATCGATTTGGCATGACCTATATGAAGATATCCGTTCGGTTCCGGCGGAAAACGCGTATACACCGATCTGTCTCCATATGTTTTCTCCTCAAGATCCCTATCTATGATATTATGAATGAAATTATTTGCCTCCCTTGCAATTGCCATGGATTTTCCTCCTTGATTTTTCATAAATTTTAAAGAAATTTGCAAAGGTATTATATCATCAGGTATTGGAATTGACAATCTCCCGCTTCTTTAACTCTGAGACCATGTACTGATAACCCTTATCAAAAGCCTCTATATTTATTTTAGCCGTCTTTCGGGGAAAATCCTCTGAAATAGCATCAACCATTTTGTCATAATGCAGCTTAGGCAAAATCTTTGTGAGGGCTCCCAACATGACCATATTTACCGCCATGGGCCTTCCTATTTCCTCTGCAATTTGAGTGCAGGGGATTTTATAGCAATCCGAATTGTCCGTGTTGACAAGGGTACTGTTTACAAGAACAATGGCGGAATCGTCCATCTCCGGAGAATACTTATCATAACCGGTTTGATTATAGGCTATAAATATTCCTGCATCATCGACTTTCATATAATCAATATCGTCATCGGATATTACAACCTCCGCTTTGCAGGCTCCGCCGCGCGCCTCGGGTCCGTAACTTTGCGTCTGCGAAATATTGAAATTCTCCCCTAGTCCATATGCTTTGGCTAGAAGTATTGAGGACAAAATCACACCCTGTCCACCCGCCCCCGCAAACCTTATATTCAGCCTCATTAATGCTACCGCCTTTCAATTAACTGAAATTTATACCCGCCTTATCTCTTCAACATTGATAGCTGCATCGGGGCACAGCTTCTCACACTGCCTGCATATTATACACTCATTTTCATTGACGGCTTTCGGCATAGGAGTGCCGTAGCGGCTTCTTTTTGCCGATAAAGCAAAAACATTTTTAGGACACTGTGTAATACAAATATTGCAGCCCTTGCAAAGATTCATGTCGATTGTAACATTAACATTCATTGTTCTTCCTCGGCCAGGCTTTTAAAGGTCCAAAAACGACCCATTCTAGTCATCATTCTTTCAATGTATTCGGGTTTATCGTTATTATGAAGCAAAACTCCGCATTTGATTTTTCCCTTTTCCTCCGGCATACCCTCTTTATAGACATAGCTGTTTTTCCTGAGATAATTGATTATGAAGGAAGGATCTTTATCCCCATAGACCTCGCTTCCGCTTTGCGTGGGACAAGGGGTGATTACCTCGATAAAGGACATCCCTTTATGCTTTATACCGGATTCTATGCTCTTTGCAAGCTGTACAGGCTGTGCAACAGTCCACCGCGCCACATATGTTGCGCCCATGCATATTGCCGTTTCAGCCCCCTCCATCGGTTCATCTATCGATCCCCACGGAGAGGTCTTTGTATTGGCTCCTAAAGGGGTCGAAGGGGATTTTTGCCCCCCTGTCATGCCGTATATATGATTATTGACCATTACAACCGTCATATCTATATTGCGTTTACAGGCGTGAAACATGTGATTGCCCCCGATGGCAAGACAGTCCCCGTCCCCGGTGAACACAAGAACCTCTTTTTCAGGCCGAGAAAGCTTAAGTCCTTGGGCAAATGCTAACGCTCTACCGTGTATAGTATGCATTACATCCATATTGAAATAGCATGGAATCCATGAAGAACAGCCTATACCGCTCACACATGCGATATCCTTTCTTATCCCCAATCTGTCGATTGCCGATATTGCCGCATATTGGATAATCCCGTTGCCACAGCCGGGGCAAAAAAGTGTGGGAAGCGTATCAAGCCTCATATATCGTTCCATAAGCCTATTCATTCTGCTCCACCTCATTCGCGACAGCCTTCAGTATTTCTACAGGCTTGTGTATTTCGCCGCCGATTTTAGAAAGTGAAACCACTTTGCACAGGGGAAGGCAGCGCTCCACCTCTTTACAGTATTTCCCGATATTCATTTCGGGAACGAATACATATTTACAGTTACCTGCCAGCCGTTTTATTTCCTCGCCGGGAAACGGCCAGACTGTATTAACCTTTATGAGACCTACATTCAAATGACTGTAAGGATTCTTCCCATCTTTTACAGGCTTTATGAGGCGCCAGATTAACTTTATCTTTCCCATCCGGTCCTCAGCATCTTCCTTTATTCCTTTTGCGGTTTTAACCGCATTTCTTGCAGGTCTTGCAGTGGAACCGTAGGTCAATATGGCAATATCCGCATCCTTCATAAAGAATTCCTCAACATCCTGAATCTCATCAATATGACTGCTAATTTTTCTGTTTATCGCTAAAACAAACTCGCCGCTGTTTGCGGGCAGATGCCCTATTCGCCTTCCTTCGAAATCGTGGAATTGACCCTCTACAAGCGAATTACTTCCTTTGTAGAAATCATCCTGGGGGGACACCACATAATGACGATGTCCTCCCCTTATATCCTTGGTCCCGCTGAAAATTGTGATTTTTTCCCTCATATGTCCTACGATTTCATCGGCAAGGATGATCACAGGCGTCCTGAATTTCTCCGACAATTCAAATGCGCGGATTGTAAAATCGTACATTTCCTGAACAGAGGAAGGTGCAAGTGCGATGATTTCATAATCCCCGTGGCTGCCATATTTCGCCTGATAGATATCCTGCTGGGAAGACATAGTAGGCTGGCCTGTAGAAGGCCCCCCTCTTTGCACATTGACTATTACGATAGGTGTTTCTGTAACGGCTGCATATCCGATGGCCTCTTGCATAAGGGTGAAACCCGGGCCGGAGGTCGCCG
>CAYRNC010000014.1:30379-30693 GCA_964425645.1 uncultured Oscillospiraceae bacterium
TTTTTACCTCCCCATCGGGCCCCGATTATGGAGCAGGCGGAAGCGATTTCATCTTCCATTTGAATATATATGCCCCCTGCCTCCGCCATCTCAGATGAAAGGCATTCGATTATCTCGGTGGAAGGGGTAATCGGGTAACCGGCAAAAAAACGGCACCCTGAATAAATTGCTGCTTTTGCACAGGCTTCATTGCCCTGAAGTATTGCCTTCCGCCCTTTTCCGGGGGGTGGCTCCTGGATTCTTGCACCCATAAAATATGCTGCCCCCTATCCTTTTCTCTATTCATATGCTAACATGAAGGTTCTTTTGTGGCA
>CAYRNC010000015.1:0-11465 GCA_964425645.1 uncultured Oscillospiraceae bacterium
ATTCAGCTATCAAGGTTCTTGCTATGTTTTTTCATAGCCTAGTAGACACTACCTTACAACAAAATCAGTTTCAGTATATCAGAATCCCCTGCAATAAAAAAGCCGCCCGAAGGCGGCGTTTGCATGAATCATTCTGATTTTAAAGTAAAGCCGGACGAAGGAACATATCCCATTTGGCTCATTTTTAAAATATAGTCCTCTTCTGTATCCTTGTAGATCAGTTTAACCAAATCCGGCCTTGAATAGTGCCCCATCAAATCAAGCGAATGCTTTGCCAGTTTAATCAAATCGGGATCAAGATCCGCAAATATCAATATTTCTTTATCGTAAACAGGTTCAACCACATAGCACCCAAAAGGATCGACAACTGAGCTACCACCGCACCCCCAGCTCCAATTTGTTCGCTCTTTATAGGGGAAATCATCAGGCACTTCTTCTTTTGGCTGATAAAGACATGCACTTACCACAAAGCCCTGAGTTTCTATGGCATGGCAGCGTATGGCAGGTTCAATATCGCAAGTATTATAGGATTGAGGATTTTTATCTTCACGGTCCACTACGGTCATATCATCTTTCGGCATTGCAGAAAAGGTTCCGGGCCATATTGCGATATGGATTTCTTCCCCTTGGCATGCCAGAAGGGCTCTCATCATAATCATATGGTTTTCCCAGCAAACCAGCCCGCCGACCCTGCCTATATCCATATTATGAAGTAGCAGGTTTCCACCCCCCTGGCCCATCCCGTGAAAACACCTTTCCGAATTGGTGGGAACCACTTTCCTGTGCCTGCCTACGATTTGTCCCTCTCTGTCAAAATAAATCATTGTATTGTACAGCGTTCTTGAACCGATTCTGTCATCCAGTTCAGTGCATCCCATCACAAGATTTATCCTTGCTTTTTTGACCGCTGCGGATAATTTATCAGTATCCTTAGAATTAACCTGAACTGCGTTATTTTGAAAAGCCAAATTGACTTCTGCAAAATCCTTTGCAGGATCATTGCTTCCTTCCTGCCAATACGGAAATGCAGGGATGTAGGATTCAGGGAAAACGATTAGGTCGGCCTTCTTCTCCCCTGCTTCCTCAATATATCGGATTGCCTTTTTTATGGTTCCCTCCTTATCCATAAATACAGGAGATATTTGAGCAATTGCAACTCTAACATTGTTACGTTCATTGAGAACAGTATTTCTCACAACAAGCCCTCCTTTTCAATAACTCTTATGAGGTTCTGTCAGAACCCCATAAGTTTCAGGTCTGCGATCGCGAAGAAGAGGATAGTAATTATTTCGTAAATCCTCCTTGGCGGAAAGATCAATTGAAGCGCTGATTATCGCCTCGGCATTATCGACAACATCGGAAAGTATTTCACCTAATGGACCGTGAATCTTACTTCTTCCGAAGAACTCCAGGGTTCGATCTTTTCCTACCTGATTGACGCAAGCCGTGTAAATGACATTATCAAACGCCCGAGCTTTTTGTATAAGATCCCAATCATCCTGCATCGGGGCCTCCCATGCAGAAGGAACGGCTATAAGATCGGCACCTTTCAAGGCTAAGATTCTTGCAGTTTCGGGAAAGGCGGCATCCCAACAAATCATTATCCCCACCTTCCCGAAGCTCGTATCAAACACCTGATATGTATCACCCGGTTTAAACACTACCGTTTCGGATTCCACCATATGCATCTTCTTATGGCTTCCCAATACCTTACCTTTATTGTCAATCAATACTGCAGAAATATGCAGATCGCAAATCCCTGTCTTCTCTATGAAACCAAATATGGTATGAACATTTTTTTCGTCTGCGAAATCGGCCATCTCGCGTATTGACGGGCCGTCAATCGTCTCTGCCATCGATTCAGCCTCTAAGGCGCTGCACTCATAGCCGGTGAGCACCAATTCAGGAAACACAATTAAATCGGTGTCGGGATAAGTCTCCAACGCTTTTACGGCCAGCCTTTTCATTTTTTGCAAATTGCGGCGTTTATCGTTGACCCTGGCCTGCATTTGTATACATGTTACTCTCATATTGAACCATCCTCTCCGTCATACCTCGTAGGCTGCTCTTAAAACTTCCATATAGCCGTCGGCATCTATATCCCTGCCGTTATCATCAGATAATGCATTGTCGGCTGAACGCTTTGCGATGAGGGGAAAATCCCCTGGTAAAATATAGCCTAAATCCTTCAATGAGGGTATACCAACAGATTCGTTAAGTTTTTTAACGTATTCAACACTTGCATTCGCATGTTGTTTTATGCTTTTGCCGTCGCGCCTTATTCCAAGGTAATCCGCTATATTCGCATACCTTTCCGGTATTGCCTCTATGTTGTATTGCATGATAAAGGGCAGAAATATCGAATTTCCGATGCCGTGAGGCGTATCATATTTACCGCCGATAGTTTCCGAAATCGCATGCACCGCACCTACGTTAGAATTAATAAATGCAATACCCGCCATCAGGCTGGCTATCATCATGTTAGAGCGGGCTTTCAAATTAGACGGATCATTCACGGCTGTCTCTATATTTTCGGAAATCAGCTTAATGGCATGAAGTGCGTAGGCGTCAGTCAGCGGTTGGGCTAATTTCACTGTATACGCCTCAATTGCATGGGTAAGAGCATCCACACCCGTAGATGCGGTAAGCGGCGCAGGCAGGCTCAGGGTCAATTCAGGATCCGCTATAGCCACTTTCGGTACAAGCTTTTCCGGATCAAACATGCTCATTTTGTATTCACGTTCCTCATCCGTAATCACTGCACAAAATGTAACCTCGCTTCCGGTTCCGGCGGTGGTAGGGATGCAGATTGTAGGAAGCATTTCATTGTCCAACAGCACCCAGTCCCATTTTTTTGTGGGCCCACCGTTAGTTACAACAAGCGCGGCGGTTTTGGCTGTATCCATCGCACTGCCGCCGCCCAGCCCGATCATCACCTCTACCCCGTTTTCTTTTGCGATCAATGCCGCCTTATCACAATCTTTATCCCTTGGGTTCGGTTTGATTTCGTTAAATACAATATACGGCAATCCGGCTTTGTCTAAGCTGTCGGTTGCCTTTTTTAATATCCCGGCGCGGATGACACCCTGATCGCAGAAAATCATAGCTTTTTTACCCAGTTTAAGGGCTTCGATACCTAGTTCCTTAATGGATCCCGGTCCGAATATTACCTTGGTTTTATGGTTAAATTCTGAAAACATATTTTTACCTCCTGTTAATCAACCCTTCATATTTCCCTTTGCCCTTTGATATCACAAGGCCTCTTGCTGCCAGGTAGTATACGACAGCGGTTATGACAAACGAAGATCCTGTAGCTGTAACATAGGAGAACAGCGAATTATTGGGCACAAGAGTGATTGGATTCAAAAATGCCACATAGCATGCCATTCCAATGACAAACACCGCTACCGTAACCCAATTAACCCCTCCCCAAAAGTAATATCCTGATGTTTCTGTCCTGTTGTATAGATCCCGCAGGTTTATTTTTTGTCCTCTTAAAATAAAATAATCCACAAGATAAATTGCTGAAAGCGGTGCATACAAGGTGCAGGCGAAGGCCAGCAAAACATAAAAGTTATCGTACAATTGGTTAGGTATAAACAGCAGTACGACAACCGGCATGAAGAATATGCCCGTTGTTTTTACCCAGCTTTGCTTCATAAAAAATGTAATCTGCTTCAGTCCGAGACAAAAATTATAGGATACTACCGTATTGGCTGCGAGATTTTCAAAACAAATAAATCCCAAAGCCGCCACACCGAGAGCCGGTCCCGCCAGCGGAACCATCCATTCGGTCGGATCGGTGCTGTTGAGCACCAGTGCAGTACCAACGCCTATCATTGTTCCGAATGTTGCCGCCCCCACAAGACCGATTACGTTTGGCCAATAAGATGACCTGGCGCTCTTTGTAATCCTTGCAAGTCCGCCCATATTGGGAAGCCATGAAAATCCGGCCCCCAAATTCAATTCAAAGGCGATCATAAAGTTAAGCCATTTACTGTCGAATGGCTCAATCGGATTCGCTTTCATTATTTCATCAAAACCAACCGTATTGTTTAATATAACGATCATAACAAGCATAATAATTAGCAGGCAAGGTGCAATAATGCGATTCATTAGCTGCATCAACCTCGGCCCCTTGGTTACGATAGCCCAACAGATCAATACAGAACAAATACCCATAATGGTAACGATCTTTGTTCCCTGAAACTGTATGTTTAACACAGAAGAAAGAACATTCATAACAGCCCGGCCAAACATAATTGCTAAAATTGCTACCCAGGCAACCTGAACAACAGTAATAATTCCTAAAATGATCAAATTCCCTTTACTTCCGAAAAAACTGCGAAATCCCGTATAAATATCAAACCCATACTTGGAAGAAGGCGTTGTGGTTGCCGCGCTCATGATAAGAACAGCAACCAAATTTCCTGCCAGCGTAGCGACCAATGCCTCTGTAAAGCCTACGAATATGGCAATAGTGCCGCCTATAAGAAAGGCCCAGGTTGCTATTGCAAAGCTTACATTAGTATAAGTATAGTCCCAAAACCCCCATATTCGTTCTGATCTTAATACAGGGAGCAAGCCAAATTGAGCTTCGTTATCCTGGCTTGATTCTTGTATTTTTTTATTTGACATTTTACCCTCCATTTTATCCGTTAAATAATAAAAGCTGAGATGATAACCGTTGCAATCCCGGCCAATACCAGAATAACCGCCGCATAAAAATCCTGCTTTTTCAGCGTGGGAACAATGCTGCCGTAATTCTCTATATCCGACTCCACCTGAGCTATTCTTTGAAACAGATCTTCCTCAAAATCCTCCTTCAGCCCCGTTCTCCCTTTCAATTCCTCCTTGATGTTTGCAACCTCTCCCATTTTTAATTCCCCCCTCTTTTACCGTTTCCCTGTTTTCTTTTGCAAAGCAATAACCGACATCACCTCATGGATTAGATTCGCAGCCATTATCGCTGTAATGCCGGACTGGTCAATAGCGGGAAGCACTTCGACCAGATCCATGGCGATAATATTTAAATCTTTTATTCCCTGTATCAAAGTCATCGCCTGATAACCGTTAAAACCGCCGACTTCCACCGTTCCGGTACCGGGGGCAACGGATGGATCCATAAAATCAATATCAAAGGATAAAAAAACCTTAGCGTCTTTTGCCCTGCCGCAAATTCTTCTTACGCCTTCCTCTATTCCGGTTCGATGGAGTTCATTTGCCGTTAAAACCTCAAAGCCTAAATCCCTTGAACCCTGAATATCCTCGGGACCATATTGGGATCCTCTGATGCCTACCTGGATAGAATGATCGGTATCGATTAAGCCCTCTTCGCAGGCCCTTCGGAAAGGAGTCCCGTGTGTATACTTCATCCCCCAATAATTATCCCAAGTGTCAAGATGGGAATCAAAGTGCACTAAGGCCACCGGACCATATTTTTTTGCGGCTGCCCTTAACTCCGCCAAGGTAATCGAGTGATCTCCTCCTAATGAAATCGGAATAACCCCGGCATCTATCAGAGGATACAACCCTTCTTCTATATTTTTATACGTTTCATGGATATACCCCGGGACCACATCAATATCACCGTAATCCACACATGAAAGATGATCGAAAATGTTGACATCCAAATTCATGCTGTAATTTCTCATTAGCGTCGATGCTTCCCTGATAGCCGAAGGACCGAATCTGGCCCCGCTCTTATAACTTGCACCTGTATCGAAAGCGATGCCGACAACAGCCAAATCTACGTCTGATGTGGTTTTAACATGCGGCAGCCTCATAAAAGTTTTAATCCCTGCAAACCGCGGCCCTGTAATCTCGGGCGGTTGATATTTTACCTTGTTCATTTTTCTCCCCCTTACGCTGATTTTCTTTAACTTTTTTGGTTCGGCCCAAACTAACGGTTCTAATTCTTATATAATTAGCAATATCAATGCCAGGCAGATAATGGCTGTATTCCAACTAATCTAACCACTGCTGCGCTAGCGGTAATATTCATTCGTGAATAAAAAAAACACCCGTACAGGGCTTGACGGCGGCTTTCAAGGGGCGCCTTATTATTCATAAGTGAATAATATTATTCAATTATGAATTCCTTTATGTATTTATAACTTAATCAGCGTATATATTTTCTTATCTTTCTTACGGCAGTCGGTTGACTGATTCCAAGCAATGCGGCAACTCCGATTGTCGTTTTCGTCTGTTCCCACGCCCTTTTCACGTATTTCTCTTCAACCATATTTAAGGCCTCTTGGAGATTCCAATTGCGATCATCATCTATTTCTTTCCCATTTATGCTGCGCACGTATTCAGGCAAATGTTCCGCTTCAATAACCGCACCGATTGCAGTCAACATAATGTGTTCCAACAAATTCTCCAGTTCACGCACATTTCCGGGCCACCTGTATCCGGACAGAATATCATATGATTCCTTTGCAAGTACTTTTTGAATGCCGTGGCGCTGATTTATCTTTCGCACGAAGAAAGCAATCATCGGTATGATGTCCTTATCCCGTTCCCTAAGCGGTGGTATCTCAATCGAAATGACGTTCAAACGATAGTAGAGATCCTCACGGAACAATTTCTTTTTTAAAAGCAGCTTCAAATCTTTGTTAGTCGCCGCTACCAGACGAAAATCTACGGGTATCTCTTGTATTCCCCCTACCCTTTTGATCGTCTTGGCTTGGATGACCTGAAGCATTTTAACCTGTAAATTCAAAGGCAGCTCTCCGATTTCATCTAAAAACAGCGTACCGCTTTTTGAAAGCTCTATAAGCCCCAGCTTCCCCTCTTTACTGGCTCCGCTGAAAGACCCCTTTTCATATCCGAACAGTTCAGGTTCCAAAAGATTCTCAGGAATCGCTCCGCAATTAATTTCTAAAAAAGGACCCCTGAAACGCTTGCTGCTGTTATGAAGAATTTTTGCAAATACCCCTTTGCCTACCCCGGATTCACCTGTCAGCAATACGTTAGTGTCAAACGGTGCAATGCGCTTGACAGTATCAAGTACTTTCTGTGTTTTCGGGTCCTTTGCAATGATATCGTCAACAGCTGTTGCCTCTCTCCTCAGCTCCTCCAATTCTTCTTCATAGCGAATCATCTTATTTTCAAGGATCGAATACTGCTCTTTCAAAGATAAGAAATCAGTTACATCCCTTGAAAAACTGATTACGCGCGATAATTGTCCCGTTTGATCAAATACAGGCGTTGCGGTAACGACGATATCTCTGCCCTTGTTATTTTTCTGCGACATTGTAACTTTTTTACCTGTTTTCAAAACGATAGCTGTGATAGAAGGTTTAAAATAGCCTTCAGCTTCCATTTCAAACACGCTCATACCAACCGCTTTATCGTGATTGATCCCATAAACTTCTTCAAATGTCGGGCTGACGTGAATTACTACACCCTTTCCATTTGTAATCAATATATCTTCATGTATGGCATTCAATATACTGTTTAGCTCATTTTTGTAAATAGTGCATGTACGCTTTAATCGCTTGCCGTTGACAGGTTTCATATTTATCACCGTTTATCGTTTCTTTGCCGTGCGTTCTCTACGATTATATTTTAACATTTTCAAGGCGCTATTGCATCTACGTTATTTTGTTTTGACATTTGCACATCTTATGCGCATTTCCCTGACTGTCCAACGCGGAGCATGAACCGCATATGCCCTCGCCGCAGCATATGCGGAAGTTGTTGCTTACGGAAACCCCTGCACTCGGTAAAACGCCCCTTACCAGATCGCCGATAACCGACAGATAATGATCGGAAGCAAGAATTACGACCGAATCGTATTGTTCCCGGTTAAGCAAATTGTGCAAATCCGAAAGATAGTCCTTCTCGGAAAGGCACATATATCTTATTATGCCTTTGCCGTCACCAAGAAAATCGGATATCAGCTCCTCGCTGATCTTTTCAAGATCTATAACCCAGTCAACTCTATTTTTTTGCCAAAGATATGCCGCCGCCAGTATTCCCGGGGCAAGGCCCATACCTTTAGCTATTATCAATATCTTCTTATCCTTGACGTTTCTGCCTGTCAAATGTGAGACACCTAAGATGCCGTTTCGATATATGCCCCTTATCATAAGGCTGTCCTTTACGGCCGCAAGAGTCTTGGTTTTAGCGGATATGATTTTGACGGCCACCCATATGATACCTGTTTCTATATCTGCCTTTATTACGCATAAAGGCGTATCATAATAGCACGGACTGTCCTTCTCCCTAAGAAAAATGAATGATCCGGGCACGCTGGATTTAAGCGCAAAGCCTTTTTCAACTCTTAAAGCAAAGACGACCAGATCATCCATGTAGTATTTCTTGTCGAGGATTGCCCCGCTGAATTCAATCCTGGGATTATTAATTCTCCCGTTTCCCTGAAGATACTCGTTATATACGCAAACACCTTTCCAGTTGCAATCACAGTCATTTTTCCCCTGCAGGCGGCTGCATATCAGGCAATCCCCCGTTGCAGCCAA
The DNA here is from genome assembly GCA_964425645.1 of uncultured Oscillospiraceae bacterium. Lineage (GTDB taxonomy): Bacteria > Bacillota > Clostridia > Peptostreptococcales > Anaerovoracaceae > CAYRNC01. The sequence continues at coordinate 8,487 of CAYRNC010000015.1, forward strand.
ATAGCACGGACAGTTTTCGGTTCCGACATCTATACAATCGATCAGCGTGTTACTCATCGTCGCGCCCCTTTCTAAAAACCAGGGCCGCCGGGGAATCCGATTGCCCTAATTACTATTAGAAATATGCTTTATCAAAGCAATGGGTGACGAGGGACCTGTTTCATTCCGTACAATTAATATCTTCAAGATAGTAAAGCGGCTGATCGAAAATGTGCTCTCCCATATCGTAGACGGATAATTTGCCGGCCTCCTGCCAGCGATCAAGGGGGGCTGTTGCTGTCTTAGGCAAGCGGTAACATATATCCACTCTGCTTTTTTCCCCCTTGATGACAGGAAAGATTATATCATTTTTTGGTCCGACAAATACATGGTCACGTCCGCTTTTTGTCAACGGCACGGCCTTCAGTATTCGTCCCCCATCGGCAATTTTCCTTATTTCATAATTTTGATGGACGTAGTCCATTAATTTATAGCTGTCATTGAACCAATCGGGCGCCCGCATTACGACGCATATCAATTCCATTTCATCCCGCTTAGAGGATGCCACGAGGGTTCGGCCGGAGGCACTGGTGTAACCGATTTTAATGCCGTTTCCTCCCTCATATTCGAACACGACTTTATTCTTATTGTAAAATTGATTATGCTTTCCCGCTCCCCTGTCAGCTGTCCAATTTTTTGCACTGGCGACTTGTCGAAACTCTTCATTCATCATGGCCTCCCTCGCAATTAAAGCCATATCATAGCAGGTAGTATAATGGTTCTTATGAAAAAGACCGTTCGGGTTCATAAAATTCGTGTTAACTGCGCCAAGCAAAAATGCGCGGCGATTCATCAGCAAAACAAAATTATCAACGCCGCCCGCCACGGCTTTGCTGATAGCCACGGCCGCATCATTTCCCGAACGAAGCATCAGTCCATAAACCAGGTCCCGCATTGAGATGAGCTCGTCTGGAGCGAGGTAGATTGAAGAGCCTTCGATTCCGACAGCCTCGGGCGGGATGCGAATTTTAGAATCCGGATTCATTCTTTCAACGGCAAGCAAGCCTGTCATTATCTTTGTGGTGCTTGCCGGATAGGATCTCATATTCGCCTGTTTATCGTATAAGATTCTGCCGGAGTTTACCTCGATTACGACAGCGCTTTCGGCGGATATTTCAGGACAGGGCGGCAGAGGAGAACTTTCAGCCGATGCCGGTAAAGGAAGCAGCGTGGCGATGACAGTGACCAGCACAGCCTTAAGCAAATAGCCTTTTTTTATGTTCATTATAAAAACTCCTTTCCTAAGCTATTTTTGTCAAAGGGAAAGGAGTTATGCTGGATAATAGTTACAAGTGAATATAATTATCCCGTATCAAACGTAATCTTTATTTGCTCCGTATCTTGTTTTTCTAAATCAGATGATCCTTCTAAAATATCGTCAATATCCTCGATTTTAGGAAGGTCCTTTATGCTTGTAAAACTGAAATGTTTAAGGAAAAGCCTTGTGGTCCCGTACAGGATCGGTCTGCCTATACCGCTGCCTCTTCCCACTTCCTCTATCAGCCCTTTTTTCATAAGCCCTTCGATAACCCGATCACATTTAATGCCTCTTATACCCTCTATTTCGCTTTTTACAACAGGCTGCCTGTAGGCGATCACCGCCAGAACTTCAAGGGCTGATTTTGAAAGTCTTTGTTCTTTTACCGGGGTACAAAGACGTTCTATGTAGATGCTGTTTTCTTCTTTTGTACAAAATTGAAAGCATTTATCGATTTCGCGAATGAGTATGCCCCGACCCTGCGTTTCATATTCTTTCTGCAATTCCTTAAAATAACCGTAGGCTTCCTTACGGTCTATGCCGAAGACCTCCGCCGCATCCTTTACATCCAAAGGATCCCCCCAAACAAAGAGCATTGATTCGAAAGCGGATTTTATATTTTCCTTATTATACATACGAAACCTATGCTCCCCTTTGGGATGATGAATCGGGCTCGCCGGCTATGAGAATAATTTCTCCGAAATTCACGTTTTGCTTAAGCTTAATACGCTTTTGCCTTGCCAGCTCCAACATGGAAAGAAAGGTCAGAATTACGCTATGGCGATCACGCTTGTCCGATATAAGTTCCCTGAATCTTAGCCTGCCCGCTTTCCGAAGAATTTCTTTTACCTGCAGGATCCTTTCTTCAATGCTCATGCGCTTGTGTCTGTCCCCCGCATATTGCTGTTTAACCTCTGACACTTTTTTTTGATTATGCAAAAAAAGGTTGAACGCCTTAACAAAACGGTTGGAATCTAAACAAAGATAAACATCCGGCTCTTTAGTATAAATACTGATATCGTCCTTCGGTTTCGTAAATATGCAGCGGCTCACTTCCTCCCTTTCCTCAAGGAATCGAGCGGCCTGTTTGTAGCGTTTGTATTCTAACAGCCGGATCACGAGTTCCTTTCTCGGATCCCCGGGTACACCCCCATCATCCGATGTTTCAGTCCAAGGAAGCAGCATCCTGGATTTTATTTCTATCAGTGTGGCTGCCAACGCAATGAATTCACCTGATAAAGCCACGTCCAATCCTCTCATATCTTCCATGTATTCTATGTATTGCCCTGTAATTTGAGATAACTTTATATCGTAAATGCTCATCTTTGCATTTTCAATCAGATAGACCAAGAGATCAAAGGGTCCCTCAAAGATATCGAGCCTGACTTTATATCTCATCACGCACTCCTTAGATTAATTGTTAAACTACATAATTTTATCATAGAAGGCCCTCACTTGAAAGCATTTCAAGCGAGATAATTTTTAAGTATCAAAAGCCCCTTATCGATCTCACTTTGGCTTATTGTCAAAGGAGGCAGAAACCTCATCACATCCTTGCCGGCGCTTAAAACCAAAAGTCCCTTCGGAAGGAGTTCCGCCACGGCTTGACCCGGTGATATACCATCAAGCCTTAGTCCTATCATCAGCCCTTTCCCTCTTACTTCCTTAACCGAAGGATTTCC